>JAECRX010000206.1 GCA_016292335.1 Candidatus Sifarchaeum subterraneum
GGAAATATTTTCGTACCAATCTGAGATTTTTGAAGAAACAGAACCAAAAGGAGAAATCATCCGTCGTGTAATCTCTTAAGCACTTTAAATGATTTTAGAGAAAAGTTATGCATCTAGAAGATATCTGATTACTACCGTTCATTTAGCTTTTTTATAGGCATATATAAACCTATAAGCCATTCAGAAAGATCGTTGTTTTTCATGAAATTTTCTATTCCTTTTTTCGTTACGATATGTTCCTCCAGCCATTGAACAGTACTATCATATTCATACATATTTTCTTTCATCCATGATTCCGCTGATGAGTGAAAAGTATTCCATCCGTTATTGGCAATGAAATCGCTAAAAGTCATTTCTATCACAGCAAATAACCCGCCTTTATATTCTTTAATTCTAATCTTATCATCACCTTCAACATCATCATCTAACGGCATCCATACTTCGTATCCATACACAGGATTATCCTTAGAAGGATTGGGATTGTTAAATCCAAAGAAATGATACTTTTTGTTTTTGTTTAGCGCGTTCTTACTCTGTGCCCATTTGATTAATCTTTTAATGGCATTTATTTCGGGATTTTCACCAATATAGTGGGAAGAAGCTACTTTCATAGGTTTAAGTTCAACAACTTTAATATCCATTCTTAATTCACCATTATAATAACGTAATTAATAATATTTTCAGAAATTTATTTTATTAAATCCTTTAATAAAGGAATCAATCATTAGAGATTTGTTTTATGATTTTTCCAATACCTTCTTGAACAGAAATTTTTGGACTATATTTCAAAATTTCCTTTGCCTTTTTAGTTGAGAGAGAAAAATTGAAAATTTCAGAAGCCCTTTGAGCGGAATTCGTAGGAATAAAATTGATTCTTACTTTTTGATCAACAAGATGAGATATTAGAGTGGCTAAATTTTTAATGGTGATCTCTTCGGGACCTGCAACGTTAAGTATTTCTCCAGAAATTGAATCTACGTCAGTCTTGATACAATGAAGAAAAAAATTCACTAAATCATCAAAATGTATAAAATTCCTCACTTGCTTTCCTTCTCCAAGGACATTTATTTCGCCTTTTTCAAAAGCATTTTTGATGAATTGCATGACGACTGTGGTCCATTTTGTGTTCGGGGATATTCCATAAGCATTGGAGATTCGGAAAATGACAATAGGAATGTTGTATTTTTCGTGATACCAAGAACAAATGCTTTCTGCCAGATATTTACTTAGTCCGTATTCATTCCTTGGAGAGATAGGATGATTTTCATCAATGGGAAGATATCTTGCATTACCATAGATGGCTGCAGCTGTAGAACACTGAATGAATTTTGAAATATTTTCGTTTAGACAAGCGTGTATTATATTACGCGTTCCTAAAACATTGATATCATAAAGGGAAGCATCTTTATCAGAAAATACAGCTGCAAGGTTAATCACGATATCAGCATTCTTCACAGCATTTTTGACAGACGTTGGATCCCTTACATCGCCCTTAACGAACTCTATGTCCATAGTTTCTAAGAATTTTTTATATGACCGACCGAAGATTGTCACATTATAATTCTCTTTAAAGAATTTTTCAGTAAGGGCACTACCGATGTATCCCCCTCCGCCAATTAGCAAAATATTCATTTTTGCTCCCGTTGTTCTGCTAAAGATTGAAATTTACCAACGAGCTCCCTTACACCATCAGAAACGCGATATTTCGGCTCGAATCCTAATTTTGATATTTTTGAAAATTTCACATTATATGATACAATGGGATATGGAGATTCTTCGTGACGTATTGAAATGGTGTTAGGAGAGTTATTTTTCACTATTTTTGCTATTTCATGGATCTGGTAGTTTTCCGTATTACCCCCCACATTCCATACCTGCCCCAATTTGGATTCAGAAATTTGAGTGAACATAATAAAAGATCTGATGGCATCTTTTACATGAATAAAAGGTCGCCAATTTTGGCCATCTCCATGTATTGTGAGATCTTCTCCAATAATGCCTTTAAATGTGAAGAGGTTCACGACTAAATTGAATCTTATGCCAGGAGCATAACCGTATAGGGTAGATAGCCTTAAACAAGAAACAGGAAGCCCCTCTTTTTCGTGACATTCTATACAGTAAAGTTCACCATCATATTTCGCCTTGGCATATGGATTTAATGGGTGAACTTCTACTTCTTCATCCAAAGCAATGGGACTTTGTCGGCCATAGATGTTACACGAAGAAGGATAAACAAATCTTGTTACACCCACGTCTAGGGCGGCATCTGCAACATTCTTGGCCCCTAAAACATTGACTTCCTGCGTTAATTTGGGGATATCGAAAGATGCATCGGCTCCAGTTATTGCAGCAAGATGAAAAACAATGTCCGGTTTATACTTTTTCATTATTGTCATCACAGTAGATTTATCCCGAATATCACCTAAATGGAAAATATAATTGGCATCTTCATGCGGCAAATTCATAAGAGTATACTCGTTTCCGCCAGAGAGATTATCCAATATGATTATATCAGGTCTGTCAAAAGCATTCGGGAGGTCACGTATTAATTGCGAGCCAATATACCCGCATCCTCCAGTCACTAATATTTTCATTCAATCACACTCGTGTGTTTTATTTGTTTTAAAATAATCTTGTGTGGGTGTCTAATCAAATACCGCTTTTTATTCAGATAATCAATTTTAACCAGCTTTCTTAACATGAAAAAAAAGATATTTCTTTGGATATTTAAGGCGTTAAAGTTTTTCCCTTAAGACTTTTGGAAGGAATTTGTCTTTTTTGACTACAATTCTTTCTTTATACTCTGAAAGATCCTTCAAAACCACTTCCAGACTTGAAATCAAATCGTATTTTGACTTAAATCCTAGATTAAACATTTTCTCATTAGATGGATTGTAATAGTGTTTTTCAGCTTCTTTTCGTGGATTTGGAACACTTTTTAGCTCTACATTCAATCCAATGTTCTTGCCAGCTTCTTGAATTTTTTCAGCTACCATTTTAACTGATGCGGTTTCTAGAAAAGTGTTTATTAAATTATAACCTTTTTTCTCTGCTTCTACTGCCAGTTCAGTTACACGTATTGTATCCTCAAGAGAAATATATCCCCTTGTTTGCCCGCCTTCGCCGTAAATTGTCAGGGGAAATCCCGCAACACATTGGGCAGCAAATCTGTTGAATAAAGTCCCAAACCAAAAATCGAAGTCGAATCTTGTCGCGAGCGATTTATCTCTTTCACTTTCTTCGGTTCTAATACCATGGACTATTCCAAGTCTCAAATCAATAACATTCATGCCATAAACACGATAGGCAAATAAGAGGTTATTCGCATCATGCACCTTTGACCAGTGATACCACGAACCAGCTTGGGCAGGAAAGGGCAGTGTGTCTTTCCGTCCTCTAAATTCGACTGGGAGTAATTCGTCTGTAATGTCAATGTTGGGTGTACCATAAACTCCCATAGTTGTGGTCTCAATAAGGAAAGTATCCAAGTTGTTTTTATTAATGGAATGAATTAAATTTAAAGTGCTTTTCACATTGTTCATTTGTGTGTCAATTGCATGTTCAGCATCAATCATCGAGTAAGGAGCACTGGGTTGTGCTGCATAGTGGACGATAGTACGTGGTTCCTCCTCGCGTATTAAATTGTCCACAACAGACCAATTTCTCAAATCCATATACCTGAATTCCAGATTATTGAGTTTAAAAAACTCCTTGAATGATTCAATCCTCTCATCCATCGGATAAATCGGAATAGCACTCCAAGAGCCAACTTCAGCTACCCAGTGCCTTCTAGTGAAATTGTCAACTCCAATTATCTTTTCATCGGGATATTTGACCCCTAATCTCATCAACATGGGCCATCCCTGGTAACCATCACAACCTGTTAGAAGGATTGTCATTGAAGTGACCTCATTTCTTTTTTTAGTTCACATTTTTTTAGAGTAAAAAATAATAATTTGTGTTACTTTTTTTTGGTGTATATTGTAATATTCTTTTAAAAAGTTTTATTCATGAAGAAATTAGTTTCCTGTAAAAAATTCAAATTCATGATTTGAGCGAAGAAAAGAGGAGTTTTCATTCTTCTTTTTCTTTAAAATCAAGATAAAGTCTGGAGCCAACTGGTCCTATGGAATCTTGGTACTTACCTGTGTAAGGTTTTTCACAAGGAATGTCACTTTGGAATATTCTTAACTGTGCAATTGGCATCAAAGGATATAGTTTAACAGCCATCACACCATCATTTTTCATTTCTAGTGTTAAATTTCCACGAAATCCAGGATCAATAAAACCTGCATTTTGTATCCTTATTTGAAGGCGTCCTAAGGATGATTTTCCATCAATCTTGGCGGCGATTCGCGGAGAAAGCTCAACAGTTTCAAGGGTTTCCGCTAAAATACTTTCTCCAGGGTGCAAAACAAAACCATTTTTGTCCACTTTGATGATTTCAATATAATCTTCCATTTTAACATCTTTAACATCAATGTAAGGCACGTTGAGTGTTTTATATTTCAATATCTTTGAACCAAGGTGTATATCAACTGAAGCTCCTTGTATCTGATCTTCTTCAAAAGGTTGTATCTTCATTAACCCTTCCTTGATTGCCGTTTTTATCTCTCTATCAAAAAGTAGTTTTGCTGACAATTTCTTATATACTCCAAAGCTTTATTAGCTCAACTGGTTGGGGTCACCATAAGGCAACCCATCAGCCGTATAGAGGCACATCTGGACACCTACATACTTTATTCCAGTCAGAAATTGCGCCCTTTCGACACAGGAATCTGTTTCAGGCCCCTGTTGTCGAGGTAGAGATTGAAAAGCGGTAAGGCATGATCTCTTAGGGATGTCAATCTGTATTCAAAAGTTTCTGCTGGCATGTCTAATTCTTTGGATTTAAATATGTCATGTTAAAAATTTGACAATAACTTAATATCAAATGAATGTTGTCTTTACATCTAAATGGAACCCCATACTTTGACGTATTTTCAACCATTTATAACATTCATTAATTGCTTTTTCTCAAAATTACTGCCCGAATTATGAGCTAAATGGGAACAAAGATGTCAAATGATGCTGAAAGAATTAGAGAGGAAATGGGATATAAAGTAGCATTGTCCATTATCGTTGATGAATTTAAAGAATATATTAAGAAAATCATTGAAATAGAAGCGGGAGAAACACCACGTTACATCTCACCTCTGGACATTTTTGCAGTTCGGAGATATGGACGCACTGGGTCGGTTCACCTTGTAACTGTTAAAACAAGAAGTGATGTTGGTGATTTTAACATAAGACTGGCTTTAAAGTTTTCATCAAGCCCCGAAAGAACAATTATTGAAGCAAAAAATGCGGAAAAACTCATGAGAATGCTAATGGGATTCCCTGATATTGGCATTCCTCGTCTGCTTTTTAGCTATCCGAGTGAATCCCTTTTGATTTATGAAGGGTTAATCGGAGAAACCTACATTGAATCAAAAATGAGTTCAATCGAAAAAGCAACGCTTGCAGGGAAAACACTAGCAGCAATACAAGGAGGAGGATATAGAAACATAGATTATAAAAAATACGAGGATCTGATGGCCTTTATTTTACTTCGCTTGCCAATAAAATCATCAAAGAAAGAAGCACTGGCAAAACAATGTAGCAGATATATTAATGAACTGAAAAAATCTATCGGAGGCTGCAATATTTTTGGTGATTATCATCAAAGCAATATTTTCTTTGTGTCAATGCCAAAAAAGGCCGAATTTATCCGTGGTGATGCCTCCGGTGAAATTAAAAATCTTGAAGGTCCACTAATTAAAACCTATGTTATCGATCCAGAATATGTTACCGATGATGGGGTTTCTTGTCGAGCGGAAGATATTGGAACATTTTTTGGATACCAGTGTTTACAAGAGTTCGAAAATTTTGGTACCCTCAATTTCACTAAAAAAGACCTCGAAGCTTTTCTTTTTGGATACAATGGACTCTTAGAACAGTTGAGTGGCGAAAATATTTTTGGGCTTTATCCAAAAGGTCTTCCTGTTGAATTTCATATTGCATATTGGTTATTTTTGGGTGTAAGGGATTTATTGGGAAGACATGATCTGAAAGAGATCGAAAATATCGTGACTTCAAGGATAGAATTAGCAGAATATTTGCTTTGTAATAGACCTCTCACGGGTATTTGGTGATTTTAATAACCAAGAAAAAAGTCAACAAATTTCATCTTGATCTGATAAGTTCTTTTTCAAAGTGGATTGATTTACACAGCAGATCACGGATGCATTATCCGATGGTAATGTAAGAAGCTTGCAGCCTAGTCAGCGGGTAGCTCACTAAATTAAAAGTTAGTAATTGGGAAATCATTTTAAAGGAAATAAATGGCAAAAAGAATGCAGAAAAGAAAAGAGAATGTGTAATTGAATTGGAAATTCAAGAATTAAAGAAAAAGGACTTAAAAACTGCCTTCTCAATCATCATAATTGTTTGTTCAATCATGAGAATTGCTTCTATCCATCCCCACCTCTTCGAAATACATACATCAGATCAACCACTCTTTACAATCATTGGTCAATCAGTGGCGGATAGCAACGGTTTTAGGAAAATTTCATATCCAGGAGAGCCCGAGGAAACGTCAAAACCTCCAGGATATTACATACTTTTAGGATTCATCATAATGCTTTCAGGTTCACTTGATTTAATCCTCCTGAAGATATTTTCTGTGATTTCAGGTATTTTTTTAGTAGCTGCTGTTTTTTTGCTTGGAAAAAGAATTTTTGATGAAAAAGTTGGTCTGATTAGCTCCCTTCTTACTGCGTTCAATTACTACTTATTCTATTATTCACATGTTATCCAACCTGAGATAATATTCTCTTTTGCTTCCCTACTTGTTTTTTATCATTTGGCAAGGTTCGCTCAAAGAGATAAAAATTACAAATTTTTTGCAATTTCATGCTTTTTTTCTATAAATTCCTTCATGTTAAGAAAAATAGGAATCTGGCTCGTCTTTTCGATTTTGGCAACACTATTATTTGTATACAAGGAGAAAATTCGGCATTTACCAAAATATCTCGTAGGTATATCGATCATTATTACAATACTTTTTTTCGCTTTCTGGAAACCTATTATGCGATTTATTTACGCAATAGGCTATAATTTATTTGTTCTTGGATATTTCTGGTTCTTCTATCATTTTTTTTATGAAATACTTTTAGCTATTGAGCAGGGAAATAATTTAATCACAGAAAATGGAATATACCGCCTTATACTTTATGTTTATATCCTTCCAGCCATCACTATTGGCGGTTGGGTATTTAATTCCTTCTCCAGTTATTTTTTTATTTTAAATTTTGCTTTAGGAGTTCTTCTTTTGGTTCCTGGGGTTATCAAAAGCCTTCGGTACGAAGATCGTTACAATATCATACCTATTTCTGTCTATTCAATTTTTTATCTGTTGAGCCTCGCCTTATGGCCATGGGGATTTACAGAAAGGTATTTAATACCACTAATTCCTTTATTAATACCCTATTGCTCTTTAACTTTATTTTCAACGAAAAAGCTATTTTTTCCAATAAAAAAGATTCATTTATTTAATCTAGCCCAAGCAAAAAGGGGTTATAGGTTTCCTCAAAATTCAATGATTCTTTTAGGCCTTCTTTTTCTTATTCTCTTTCCTAATTCTTCATTAACAGGCTTCCACATAGCACAAGATCGTTTGACACCTTTTAGGGGGCCTAAAGAGCCCTATGTTTTGGGATTAATATGGCTAAAAAATCATACACATAAAGGAGTTATTTTAATTGCTCATAATTCATATAGCGTATATTACTATTCAAATAGAAAATGTTATGGGTTTATAGAAATATATGCCCGCCCAGATATGTTGAAAACATTTAATGGATGCATAATCGCGTACATGAGAGATAAGAAAATTGATATCCTTATCATTGAGGATGTTTATCCAAGTACAAAAGAACATTTTTACTGGTTATTTAATGGATATGAAGCTCCCATAGGGTTCAATCCCATTTATTATGTAAATGAACCACGCCTTATTTTATATAAACTTGATTGGGAAAAAGTAAATATAAGCCATAGATATTGAATAACAAATCCTATGGCATCTGTTTTTCTGAGCTGACAACCTCTAAATGAACTTTCAATGTGCTTAGCTGATTAAATAATGGAAAATCCTTAATCAATTATTGTGATTAATCCCAAGGCTCTTCGATTATTTGATCAACCCTTTTGTTTTCAATTCCTCCTCAGCAGTTTGGAATTTGTCGTCAATTTTTTCTTGCGTTTCTACCCAATTTGCAAGCTCTTTTAGACCCGTTTCAAAATTAATCTGCGGTTCAAACCCTAAATCTTTCTTTATCTTGGAGTTATCGCTATAACAATGCCGTATATCGCCAGTTCTGAATTGCTCAGTAATCAATGGTTTTAAATCCTTTCCATAAAGATTTATGAGAAGTTTTGCTAATTCTATGATAGAAATAGAGCTTCCAGACCCTACATTGTAATATTTATAGTTAGCTACAGATTTTTCGAATGCAAGCAAACTTGCTCTTCCAATATCTTTTACGTGAATAAAATCTCTTCGCTGATTACCATCTTCATAAACAATAGGTGGATTATTATTCAGTATTCTGCTTGAGAATATGGCAACTACACCTGTATATGGATTAGACAGGGATTGTCTAGGTCCGTAGGCATTGAAATATCTTAGAGCAACACTTGGAATACCATAAGCTTCGCCAATAAGCAAACACATTTCTTCTTGATGTCTTTTTGACATCGCATAAATAGATGTTGGATGTAATGGTTTCTCTTCGTCTGTTGGAACTGGTTTGATCATCGCTCCACATATCGGACATTTCGAGTCCCATTCTTTCTTTTCAAGTTGTTCTTCTGAACGAAGTTTAGGGTAAACAGGACCGTCATGTTCACATACATATTTTCCTTCACCATAAATACTCATACTCGATGCAACTATGAGTTTTTTGACGTCATGTTCTTCATTCACTAATAGATCAAGTAGTACAGCTGTTCCAAGAGTATTGCTTCTGATATAGTATTCAGGTTCATACATGGATTGTCCTACACCTACTGCAGCTGCCAAATGGAAAACACCATCGACATCTTTTATAATAGATGCAATATCACCACGTTTTGAAATGTTTCCATAAATGAATTCGGCATCTGAATTCAGAAATGGAGGCGGAGTTTTCCTTTGTCCGTGTACCTGACTGTCAAGTATATCTAAAGCTATAACGTGATAATCTTTTTCTAGAAGCATGTCTATAAGATGTGATCCTATGAAACCCGCTCCGCCAGTTACTAGAATTTTATCAATACCTTGCATTTAAATCTCCTTTTTTAATGTCGGAAAGCTATTAGGGATGATTATGTTTAGAGCAAAATAATTTTTTTTGAACTATGGCTTGTAAAACAGCATTTTTCATCAGTGATGAGATCGTTGTGATATCAATCTGAGATCTGACCGACGCCCATATCAAAATTTTAAATTTTTTCTTTCCTAAATTCGTCGAAATAAAATTACGGGAGAATAAAATGAAAGTCCCATTTAATTAAATTACCATGAAATTTTTTTTCATCCTTCTTCCATGACTTCCGAAGGATTTTTATTTGATTTCATAGAAATTTTGTAAATTAATCAAGATTAAACCGAACCTTCACCAACCACCACAGGGATTTAATTCCGTCCAAAAAATTAATTTTCGCTGAACCGTATTGTCGGCGGAGATAATCGATGGGAACTTCTACTATTTTATACCCCGCTTTCAAAACTTTACCGGTAATATCAGGTTCTATTTCAAATCTATCCGCCTCAAATTTTACATGCTGGAGAACTTTTTTCCTAAAGCATTTGTAGCCAGTCATCATGTCGGAAATGGAGGTTCCAAATAACAATTTCGTTGCCAGTGTTAATATCAAATTTCCAACAAAATGAGAAAAAGACATCCCATGGATGCTTCCTTTAAACCGCGAACCATATACAACATCCGCGACTCCTAGTTCCAGAGGTTCAATAAGTTTCGGAATATCCTTCGGAAAGTATTCCAAATCAGCATCTTGGATGACAACAAAATCTCCAGCAGCTGTTTTAAATCCAGTTTTTAATGCCGCACCTTTTCCTTTATTTTTTGGATGGCGAACAAATTTGATCCCCTTAAAATTACCTGAATCTATTAGATTTGAAATTACCTCCACAGTTCCATCGGTAGAACCGTCATCAACGATGAGAATTTCTTTTTCATAATTCTCTAAATTAGTTTGATTAACCATAGTAATAACGTTTTTAATAGTCTTAGCCTCATTGTAGACAGGGATCAGAATAGTGATTTTCACCTTTGTACTTCCATAGGTTTTATTTGATTCATCTTCTGATTAGTATTCAGTACATAGATCACATTATGTCAGGATTTCATTCTTTCTCGGATCATGGTTATTATAATTTTGATACCATCTAAGAAAGGCGATAATTTCGATTTGCCTTTTCTGGGTCGGTAGACAATAGGGATCTCTAAAATCCTTAAACCCTTTTTAACTGCTTGTGCATTTATTTGAGTGGTTAAGGGGAAGCCATTACAATCCAAATTCAACTTTTCGGTGGCCTTTTTACTGATGGCACGCATTCCCGTTTGGGAATCGGAAATAGAATCAGAAAAAGAGGAATTGAAGAGGGTGTTGAAAAGGTGAGTGAGAAGAATATTCCCGAAGATTCTCAGTGAACTCATGGCATCTTTCAGAAGTCTAGTACGAGAACCTAGTACAAGATCTGCTTCTCCTCTCAATATGGGTTGTATCAGACGCGAAATGGCCTGGCCAGGATAAGTTCCATCGCCATCCATTACCAGAAAAATTTGGCCTTTCGCTTTTTCAAACCCTGTTAGAATCGCTCGTCCATATCCTGCCCTTTTTTCCACAAAAACTTGAGCCCCAGCTTCATATGCGATGGAATCAGTCCTATCCCAGCTGCCCCCATCTACAACGAGAATTTCAGTTGGGGGAAGAGACTCTTTTATTAGCAAAATCTCTTGAATGACCTGACGGATAGTACCTGCTTCATTTTTTGTAGGAATGATGATAGATAACACTGTTTTTTCAATTTGCATTAATATCACAGTTGTTGTAGATATCAAAAGGGCCGAATAAGTTCTCTTCAAATAAATCTTCAGTAACTTTTATTATTTCTTTTGGGATGACCATAACTATTTTCAAACCATTTAATAAATCTATTCAATCCCTCAGATAGTGAAACTTTGGGATTGAATCCAAGTTCTGATTTAATTTTCGTTAAATCTGCATGGGTTAGTGGTTGATCACCTATCCATGCCTCTCCCCCTTTAAATTTTAATTTTACATTTTCAGAGCTTAAGCCTAATTTCTTTAACATCATTTTCGCTAAATCAATTACTTTCGTAGAAGTACCTGATCCAACATTATAAGTTTGCCCATCTGCTTTATCAGATTGAGCAACAAGGATAAATGCCTCAATCGAATCCAAAACATAGATGAAGTCTTTGGATTGCTGTCCTGTCCCCAGAATTTCCAATGTGGTTGGATCATTCTTTATTTTTTGCAAAAAATCAAACATTACCCCTTTATTCGTCCTTTCGCCATATACATTGAATAAACGAAGAGAAATGGCGGGGAGGTCATAAATTTTGTAAAAAAGACGGCAATATTCTTCGCCAATCCACTTAGACAAGCCATAGAACGAGATCGGCGCACATACATGGCTTTCAGAAGTAGGGATCTCGTTAACTATACCATAGACAGTCCCAGTACTTGCATATATCACTTTTGCATTATTTTCCTTCCCAGCAATTAGTACGTTCAAAGTTCCACGGGCATTTACTTCAAAATCATAATCTGGTATGTTTACTGAGTTGGGAACACTCGATTGGGCCGCCAGATGAAATATAAAAGACGAGTCTTTTGCTGCTTTTTTGACTATACTTAGATTTCTGATGTCACCTTGTATGAATTCCAATTCTCCCTCAAAGAATTGAATATTTTTTATATCGCCAGTTGATAAATTATCAAGAACTACAATATTTGCATTGTAATTATTCAATAATTCTTTGCACAGGTGAAATCCAATGAATCCAGCTCCGCCTGTGACTAGAATTTTAGAACCATCTAAGTCCACAATCCTTAACACCATTTCATAATTTTTCTCTTTTTTATTTCTTTACTTAGTAGACATAAAATGCGGAAACCCTCGGAATCCACCTTAGGTTCCTTTTTTGCCATTCAGGTTTTCGTTCAAATATAAAATGTTTGATCCCTTGATCTTTTTATTTAAATTGTGTAATAAATAGAAATAGTTTCCTTGAAAAAGAGGTACTATATGAACTCATCCATATATAGTTTCCAGCATCAACTTTGCTAATTCTTCAAAAACATCTTTGACTTTTGCACCAGTTTTAGCACTTGCTTCAAAGTATTGTATGCCATTCTCTTCTGAAAAAGCTTTTGCTTCTTCTGTGGATACGTCCCTCGCTTCTTCAAGGTCTGTTTTATTGGCAACCAAGATAACAGGAAAGGGAGGAATCTCACCGCAATTTTTGACTAAATGATCAACCCATTGTGGCAGTCGTTCGAAGGTAGCTCTTCTAGTAACATCAAAAACCAGTAGCGCACCGCCTGCGCCTTTATAATAGGTTGGAAGCAAAAAAGAGAAACGTTCTTGTCCTGCTGTATCCCAGATGCTCAATTTAACACTTTTTCCGTTAGCATCTACGGTTTTTGTTGCAAAACTCACGCCAATGGTCATCTTGTAATCCGGATCGAATTTGTCTTCGGAAAAGCGAATGGTTAGACTTGTCTTTCCTACGGCAGCATCGCCGACAACTATCGTCTTGAAGATGTGTTTTGATTTTGGCGCTTTCATGTACTCACACCATTCTTCCATGTCATAGAAAGACTAAAATTATTAATTATAATTTTAGCTATCGAACAGACTACTATTCAGAGATGTATTTACATACGAACCTACATAAAATTTGACATTACTTATTTACTTTTTAATCCTTTGCACAGTAATCTTTTAATCCATAATTGATTTGCAAAATAATAACTGGTTTGTACAAAAAGCCCTAATACACGAACTAATATGCATGTATGACATAGGAAATTACCTGGAGGAAAATTTATGACAAGAAGGTCAAGTGTTTGGTCATATCTTCGAGAATCAATTCAAAAAGATGGAACCATACACCTTTCCCTTATCGATCCTGAGAACCAATCACCGAAAACTGCAGCTGAAATAGCTGAGCGATCTGTAAAGGCAGGAACACATGGAATTATGGTTGGAGGTTCAACTGCAATAGGGGTACTCGATGAATGTGTTAAAGAAATTAAAACGAGATTAGATGATGTGCCTATCATTCTTTTTCCAGGAAATGTCACAGGAATAAGTCAATATGCCGATGCGATCTTTTTCATGTCATTACTTAATAGTCGCAATCCGTATTGGATTGTTGGTGCACAAATGTTAGGAGCACCAGTTGTCAAACACTGGAACATAGAACCAATTTCTCTTGCCTACCTGATAATTGAACCTGGAGGAACCGCTGGTTTCGTGGGTGAAGTAAATTTGATTCCCAGAAATATGCCAAAAATTACACTAGCTTATGCTTTGGCGGCTCAATTAATGGGGTTTAAACTTATTTACCTAGAGGCAGGGTCAGGTGCTGAACAATCCGTTCCATTGGAAATGGTTAAGCTTGTTTCACAAGAAGTTGGTAGTGATTGTCCAGTGATTGTCGGAGGAGGAATTGATTCAGCCGATGTTGCCCGTGGATATGTTAGAGCAGGAGCAAGTGTAATCGTTCAGGGAACATTTGTTGAGAAGACAGTTCTCAAAGATGGTGGCAAGTCATTGGAAAAGATTATAAAAGCAATAAAAGAAAGCTAGGCATTCAGATCTAAAAATATTGACGGTAATTAACTAGCTAAGCATCCCTAATTTCTTCTGTTGTGTGAAATAATGAAAAAAGGTTGTTTTATTGTTTTTGAAGGCATTGAAGGATCTGGTAAAACCACACTTACACAGGAACTATACCTAATTTTGAAGAAAAAAATGGATGTGAAATTAACCCAAGAACCAACTCGAAATACCCCCACAGGTGACCTAATTCAAAAAATTTTAACCAAAAAGAAAAAAGTACCTCAAAAAACTCTAGCTCTTTTATTTGCGGCAGATCGTCTTGCACATGTAGAAAATGAACTCCTTCCCTGGCTTAACGAAGGGAAAGTAGTGATCTGTGATAGATACCTCTTTTCTTCTTTGGCATACCAAGGGGCGATGGAAATTGATTTATGTTGGCTTTTGCAAATAAATGATTATGAGGTTATTCCAAAGCCTGATCTTCTTTTCTTCATTGAGATTCCTGTCGATATAGCCCTGAATAGAATAGATAAAAGACCATCCAAAACACTTTTTGATTCCTTTGACTTTCTCAACAAGGTACAGAAAATTTACAAAGAGATTCTGATAGGTGAAAAATTTCAAATAGAAAAACTTGATGGGACGAAATCGGTCGATTTTCTCATAGAAAAGATTACCCAAATCACCTCTGAGTTCATAAAACGTCATAATTCAGATAATCTCTTAACTAAAAAATCTTCGAACTCTCCTGAACATAACAAAACTTAAGGCAAGAATAGTTAAAGTGGAAAGTAGAAAGTGAAAAGTGATATATCATTTTTTTATATATCACGGACTGTGACTTCCTCCCCTCCCTGAACAGTACTTGGCAAAGTGGGGAACATATCCAAAAATTTCAATTCAAATAA
>JAECRX010000207.1 GCA_016292335.1 Candidatus Sifarchaeum subterraneum
GCTCGTGTTCGTGTTCGTGAGATTTGATGTTTACCGGTCTCAAAGAACCAATAGCCCAGCCAGTAACTTCATTTAACGAAGGATGAATCACCATTGATCTATAAATTGGCATAAAAGAACCTGCATCGGGGCACGCTCTTTGGGATCTTGGCATTTTTTCTAAAGGTTCTTCCTGTGGGATGGCACATGTATAACCCGCATTCATAAGATACACAAATGGCTGGACGAGAACTGCTGCGTGAGGTCCGATTACGTGAGCTCCAAGGAGCCTCAGCGATTTATCCACAATTAATTTAACGAACCCGTCATCATCTGATCTTTCCTCAAAACCCATTGCAAATCCTTTTGCTACAGTCGAATAATGCTTAATTGCAACGTAAATTTCATGGCCTCGATCAATTGCCTCTTTTTCTGTCATCCCCGCATGACCAATTTGGGGGTGGGTGTATATAGCCCATGGAACTGTTGAGTAATCGATCGGTATTTTCTGATCAGGCGGACCGAAAATGTTGTTAACGCAGATTTCGGCATCATAATTCGCCTTATGTCTAAATTGGAACTTCCCATTAGCATCTCCGATTGCCCAGATATTTTTCTGCGTTGTCTCAAGATGATCATTTGTTATAATCCAACCACGTTGGTCGGTCTCAACTCCGGTTTTTTCCACTTTTAAGAGATCTGCGTTGGATTTGATTCCAGCGGAAATGAAGATTTCTTCACCTTTAACTTCTTGTGTATTTCCACTATTAACGTCTTTTATAGTGACTACTTTCAAGCCGTTCTCTAATCTTGCCTCAACTGCTATATGGTTTGTATAGACATCCATATGTTTTTCAAATTGTTTTTCAAGGAAAGCGCTTATTTCTGGCTCTTCTGGACTTACAAGTCTGGGGAGCATTTCAATAATAATAACTTTGTTACCGAATGCTGAGAATATGTGGGCAAATTCTGCCCCTATAGCACCTCCGCCGATAATTATTAAACTTTTCCAAGGCTTTTTAGGGAATTTATCACCAAAAAATGACTCACTCGTGATATAACCCGTTTTATCAAGACCTTTAATCGGTGGTATGATGGACCTACCTCCTGAGGCTAATACAAACCGGTTTCCTTTAAATTCCTCTGAATAACCCGAATCGCCGCTAAGTTTTACCTTCATTTTATAAGGTCCCGTGAATTCTCCCACGCCTTTATATATTTTAAGCGGTTGAATGGATGATAATCCATGGTCGATATCCTTACTTTCATCAATTTGACTCCACATCCTTTTTGCAATGAAATCCCAATCAAAACTCTCAAGTCTAAAATCCAGCCCAACTTTTTTTGCATGTTCTGCTTCACGTATTAGATCGGCTGGATGTACCAAGATTTTTGAAGGTATACAACCACGGGTAAGGCATGTTCCACCCATTTTGCCCATTTCAACAAGCGCACATTTCCAACCCACGTTTAAACCTTGATTTAAAACAGTCAGACCTACACCGCTTCCAACAACTACTAAATCATATTTTTTCAAGTTTACTCACCACCTTAAGAGAATTTATAGTTTCAAATATGAAAAGAAGGAAGTTCAAAATTCTTTTCCACAATGTGGACAGATTGCCTTCCTAGTCTTCCTTTGTCTTTCTTTAACTACACTCTCACCGCAATGGGGGCAACTGTCCATTGAGACACCAATTGTCATCCGATAGGCCGAATAATGTGCTTTTTTAGCAGCTGGAGCAGGGGCTTCTGAAGGCATTGATATTTCAGCTTCTTCTACCATTTTTTCTGTCTCTTTAAGTTGATCTTTAAGATCTCTTGCAAACTCAGTTTCTATCATTTCGTCAATAGATTCTAGACCTTCAAATGTTGATTGAATCATTTCCTTAGCTTCTTCAAATTTTCTTTCTTTCATTAATTCATAAGCTTGCTGGCTGGCTAAAGCTGTTTCATGGAGTGAAACCATGGAAACTACAGTTGTATCTATTTTTTCTTCAATAAGTTTATCATCTATGGTGGAGTTTACATTGTACACTCCAAGATCCTCTATTGATTTCTTCTCATTAGATCCTACTTCGAAATATTCTCCTTCGAGAGATAAAAGACATGGTATTTCTGATCCATCAGGGTAAGGTGGGACGTCCATCTCTACTTCGAATTGTCTTGTTTCTCCTTGTCTGATACTTCCTAAAGGTGCAATTACTTTATTTTCATCAGCTAATATACGTCCTTCAAGCCCAAGAAGATTCAGAGGCTTGTGTGCTAAATTCAACGTAAGTTGCATTCCATTTGCTACTGCAGTCATCATTCCACCAATTTCATCTACAAAAACCTCTTCAATTTCTTCCGATTTTTCAATGAAATAATAATTTCCGCCTGCATTTTTTGCCATCGATTGAAGTAACTCTTCATCAACGTCTTCACCAACACCAACGGTTGACATCCAAATATCGTTTGATTTGACATTCTTCGCTAGTTGGATCAACCCTTCTGGGTGTGTTATACCGACATTTGCCAATCCATCAGTAAGCAGAAGAACATAATTTGATCTTCCTGGAAAACCCTCTTTTTTTGATGTGATCTCAGAAATAGCTCTTTCGACACCACCAGAAAGGTTGGTCATACCATCAGCATAAATAGATCGGATTATGCTTGAAATTTTTTCTTTCTCGACAAAGGTTAAAGGAGCATCAAGTCTTACATCATCACTATATGTAACAAGAGCTAATCGATCATCGTAATGTAGCCTCTTTGCCACTTCGAGACTAGCTTGTTTCACTTTTTCGACTTTATCCCCAGCCATAGAACCACTACGATCTAAAATCAATGCACAGTCTATTGGTGCCCGTTCTTCAACTTCTTCTTGTACTTTACCTTTTACAATAATTTGCAAGTAGACTTTATTTTCAGTATCCGCCTTCACAAAAGGTTTGTCAAACTTGGCATCGATTTCAAATAGTTCTTCCATGAAGCAAAACCTCCAAAAGGATTCTCTTTTGAATTACATATTAACTGTCACCATTTTTGGTTATAATACTGTTACATCTTTTAGGATAAAAGGATTTGCAATAATTAAACTCCTATTATAGACTTAATAGATTTAAGCAAAGTTATGCCCCTATTTTCTTCTTACAATGATAATTGTATGTATAATGCTTGGCAAGTTATCGTTATCATATTAAGCAAATCTCTAAATTTGGCTATCCTATTGTAATTATTTATAACACATTAATTAGTTTTTTAAGTAAGATCTTCCATATAGTTATTCACTTCTATGATAACCTCGATAAATGAATGGAGGCTAAAAAAAAAGATGTCTGGAATTGAAACTGGTCTGGATACAATTTTTACTGCTACTTCAGCGCCTTTTAAATTTGGTATCGGTGCGACAAATGAAGTTGGCTTTGATTTAAAAAGACTTGGAGTAACTAACGCCTTATTAGTTACAGATAAGAACGTGAAGGAGTTAGGTATTGCTGAAAGGATTGCTTCAATTATAGAGGAAGAAGATATCAAAGTGGATGTTTTTGATGGAGTTCATATAGAGCCTACAGATGAATCAATGCTTGAAGCCATAAGATTTGCTGAAGGAAAAGGGTATGATGGATTTGTTGGACTTGGTGGTGGTTCATCTATCGATACAGCGAAATGTGTTAATCTATTCACAACATATCCAGAACCTCTCATGGCGTATGTCAATCCCCCAATTGGTGAGGGAAAAAGGGTTCCAGGACCTCTAAGACCCTTACTCGCGATTCCAACAACTGCTGGAACTGGTAGTGAAGGAACTCCTGTAATCGTTCTAGACTTCTTAGAACTCAAGTTAAAGACAGGGATATCAAATCCTTACATAAGACCAACTATGGGTGTTGTAGATCCATTACTTACTTTATCGTTACCTCCAGAAGTAACAGCTAGTACCGGTATGGATGTCTTAACACATTCTCTAGAATGTTTTACCGCAAGAGATTATACCACAAGACCCAAACCGGCCACTCCAGCTGATAGAGCTGGATATGTCGGCTCAAATCCAATCAGCGATGCGGTGGCAGCGGCAGCGATAGAAATCGTGGGTAAATACCTGAGAAGAGCGGTTTCCATGGGAAATGATTTAGAGGCCAGGGTTAACATGGCACTTGGAGCGACTATGGCTGGAGTTGGTTTTGGAAATGCAGGTGTGCACATCCCACATTCCATGGGTTATCCAATAGCTGGCATGGTCAAGGAATGGACTCCCCCTGGATTCAAAGGGGTCGACTATCCGATGGTTCCTCACGGAATTGCGGTAACTGTTGGAGCTCCTGCTGCGATGAAATTTACTGTACCTGCAGATATGGAAAAACATGCATTGGTAGTTCAGTTACTAGGGGAAGATATTGAGGATCTATCTTTGAGAGAAGCTGCAATGGGTTTACCAGAAGTGCTTATAGATCTTATGAAAGACATTAATTTCCCGAACGGAGTCGGGGCGCTAGGATTTGATGAGCGAGACATCCCGAAATTAGTAGAGGGAACAATAAAACAACAAAGACTTCTTGTTTGTTCACCAAGACCGGTTACAGAGGCAGATTTAGAGCAAATGTTCGAAGATGCGATGTCATATTGGTAAAGGGGCCCTAATTATTTTGCGAGTTTTTGATTTCGCCCCTTTATTTTTTTTAATAAGGTATTAATCCTACAGTCAAAATTACAAATATCAAGTGATAATGCTTCCCCCTTCCAGGTATCATTACAAACTTTTTTTCTTCGATTTCACTAAGTAAATTTAAAATATGTTCTTTAATGAGTCTCATCAGCTGGTTTCTCCTTAATTCTAATGTTTTAAAATATATCATTATTTTTCTACAGTTTCCAGTTGATTAGAATATCATGTGAGCTATTCCACCCAAAATGTAGGTGACTTTCTGTGGAGCCAAAAGCCATGTTTTCCGCAGATTAACAATGAATGGATCAATAATAATGGAATAAATGTTAAATACCCTTCTTCTATTATGGTTTATGATATACTATTGATTATTTGTAATAAACGTAAAATGGGGAATTATTGATGCTAATAGAATTTCCATATGGAAAAGGAAGTATCAATACAGATATACCATCTGATAACCTTATTTCGGTTGTAGGGCCAAGATACCCAAAAATAGACGAAAGCGCGGCGCATAAAATTATAAACGCCCTTGAAAATCCTATTAAGAGCCAACGTATCAAAGATGTGGCCAAGGGAAAAGTAATTATTTTGGTAACCGATCTGACAAGAGCTACACCCAACCCACTACTGGTTCCTCCTTTATTGGAGGAAATAAAAAAAGCAGGAGTAAAGAGTGATAATATTAAGATTATCGTTGCTAATGGGCTGCACGGACATGCTGATGAGAAAGGATTGGAAGAATTATTAGGAAAACGTGTAATGGAAGAGGTAGAAGTCGCGAATCACGATCCGAATGATGAAAAAAATTTAATAAATTTAGGTACGACTTCTTCCGGTACTCCTGCGATTATAAACAAAGAAGTGGCAGAAACTGATTTCGTTTTAGCCACAGGGTTGATAGAGCCACACTTTTTTGCTGGGTACAGTGGTGGTAGAAAAAATATATTCCCAGGAGTGGCTGCGGAAAGAGCAATTTATTCAAATCACAGTTACAAGATGCTTGATCATCCTAACGCTACTTATGGAATTTTAAGGGGTAATCCTGTTCATGAAGACATGATCGAGGTCCTAAAATTCGCTAAATTAGATTTCATCATTAATGTTGTATTAAATAAGAAACGTGAAATCATGGGAGTATTCGCTGGAGACGCCATCAAAGCACATGAAGAAGGAGCTCGATTTTTAGACAGCATTGTCAAGGTGAAAGTAAAAAAAGAAGCAGACATAGTGATAGTAACTAATGGAGGCTATCCATTGGATCGAAACTTCTATCAAGCAGCCAAAGGAATGGCTACAGGTTCACTCGTTGTCAAAAAAGGTGGTGTTATTATTATGCTGTCAGAATGCATTGACAATACAAGAGCTCTTGGTGGTGTTGTCCATGATTATTATCACAAGCTTTGTAAAGGGACAAAATCTCCAGATGAGATACTGAAAAGAGTAAGGGAGCAAGAACCAATAAAAGACCAATGGCAAGCTCAACCACTCGCCCGAATTCTGCAAAAGGCGGAAATTATAACGATAAGTGAAGTGAAAAATCAGATTGTAGAGGATTTCTTAATGACTCCAGCCTCTTCGCTAGACGAAGCCATGGACATGGCATTTAAAAAGATGGGATCAGATGCAGGAATAATAGCGATACCCGAAGGACCTTATATTATTCCTACCCTTTGAAATTCTCTAATTGTATTTGTCTCCATCCACATCCTAAACAAACTTTATGATTCCATTTTGACATCCTCTCCGCCCTAAAGGACGTAGAATCCTACAAGGAATCTCGATGCCGAGAGGTTTTCCACTCGGAAAAATTGGGTGGAATTATGGGTTGAGTCAAAGCAACCCCGTCCGCCAGGA
>JAECRX010000208.1 GCA_016292335.1 Candidatus Sifarchaeum subterraneum
ATAATCTCTATTCCTTTCGTTGGCTCTAAGGCTCTAATCAAAACAGCACCTATCTCGTTCGGTCTGTGAGCGACTATGTTGAACATCCAATATTTGTGGACATTGTAGATAAAGGCTCTTCCCGGCTCGCTCCACATGAGCATATTATAATTTTTGATGCCGTGATAAGCACGAGAAGCGGGATCATCTAAACCGTAATAGGCCTCAGTCTCTACTATTATCCCTTCTAGGAAATTCTCATACAATTTTCTGATCAATCTCTTACCCAATAGCTCCTTTGCCACGATCTCTGGGTCTCTCTCGTAAAATTCTCTAGGCAAAACCTCTTCAGAGAACAAGAATCACATCTCCGTTTCAAGTCCTCTATAGAGAAATAGAAAGCTAGGGACCTAAGCGATAAACATCCAAAATTCATAGGAGACGGGGAATTGGAGCACATAAATTGGTATTAGTTCTATAGTTAGCAGAACCTTACAATCTTGACTTTGTCAGATTTATCAGATAAAAGTATTCAAGTGATGCCTTTACTACTTCGACCCCAATTGGGCCTATTTCTCCTATATATGCCAAAAAAATATCAAGGAGCTAAAGCCCACAAGCTTTAACAATCAATTCAGGTAAATCAAACACAGGAATGTTTTGTTTTATTAAATCAGCGCCATCCCTTAGATTTAATGCACAAAACGGACATGCAGTTACAATTGCATCTACACCTAGCTCATTTGCCTGTTTAACTCTTTCAGCGGCAATTTCAACTGAGTAGTCCCGAAATGCAGATCTTACTCCACCTCCTGCACCGCAGCAATGAGTTAACTCTCTACTTTCAGGGAATTCAACTAGTTCAATTCCAGGAATTGAAAGGATAACTCTTCTGGGGGCATCGTATTCATTCATATGTCTGCCAAGGTGACATGGGTCATGATATGCGACGCGCATATTCATCTGGTTCGGAGTAAGTCTTCCTTCATTGATCAATTTCTCCAAAAGTTGAGAAGTGTGATAGATTTCTGCATTTAATTTCAATCCAAACGTCTCGGGATATTCCATTTTGAGCATTCTGTAACAACCAGCGCAAGAGGTCACTATGTTTTTTACCCCATTTGAATTTATCAAGTCGGCAACAGTAGTAGCAAATTCTTTTGCCATTCCAGTAAAACCTGTGTTGAAAAGCACTGATCCACAACAGATCTCATCTTTTGAAACGGTGAAATCTATCCCTGAAGCTTTTAAGAGCTTAACTGTATTGATGGCCGTCTCTTTAGTTCTGTAGGAACTCATACATCCAGCAAAGTATAATGTTTCCGCTGTTTCTGGTAGTTCAATATCCGGTGGAATCCATGCAAGTCGATTTTCATGTGGTTCTCCAAAAGGATTATTCGCCTGTTGTATATTAGTTAAGACCTGTTTATGGTTTTCCATTACTTCACCATGTTCTACGAGATTTTCTCTAATCTCACGGAAAATAGTGGGTGTATCCACTCCGGGAGGACATTTTTCTTTACAAATCCCGCAAATCGAACAGAAATACAATCGATTTTTTATAGTATCCGTAAGTTCGATAGCGTCATAAAGGAGGCCTCTAAGTAGAAGCATCCTCCCTCTTGGAGAACCTGATTCCCATCCGATAAATTCGGATGCGGGACAAGGAACTATGCAGAATCCACATCTCATAATCTGTGAATGTCATCTGCGTGTTTAGATAAAGTTGAAAATTTTGCGCACATTTTTATTCACACACCAGGGGATATGGACCTCCCTTACCTTTACCAGGATTAAGAATAAGATTTGGGTCCAATAATTTCTTGATATCATACCATATTTTAACAGTCGATCCAAGTTCATGTCCAATATAAGGAGTTTTTACAATTCCTAACCCATGTTCGCCAGTTATAGAGCCGCCTAAAGGAATGACAATATCTTTATATAGAATATCTAAAGCTTTATAGAAAGCTTCGCGCTGGCTATCGACTCTTTCATCAAAGAAGAAGGTTGGGTGCATATTTCCATCGCCGACATGCCCAAAATTCCCCAAACCAAATCCTTCTACACCGAGTTGGCTCGGAATCTCTTCTATCTTCATTGCAGCCTCTGGTAATTTCGTGACCAAAACGGTGCAGTCCTCAATACAGGTCGTTGGACGAAGTCTTGACAACGCCGGTAGAGCCGATTTTCTCGCGCTGAGTAACTTATCACGATGTTTAAGATCTTCGGCTTTTTCATAGTAAATTGGTTTTTCGGTCATAGAAAACTCTACAGCTTTTGTGAACTCACTTTCAACAGCTTCCTGATGGAAACCATCACACTCCAATAGTAGGTAATAGCCTTCTGGATAACCTTCTAATCCTGCGTATTCAAATGTGGCTTCAGTTGTGGGTAAGTCCATGAACTCAAGCATAGTAGGAACTATTCCGGCAACACGCACTTTAACAACGGCTTTGGCAGCAGCAGCAACAGCATCAAAAAGAAAAAGCTCAGTAGAAGTATACTTAGGCAGAGGAGTTAATTTTATTCCCACCTTCGTCACTATGCCTAATACTCCTTCGCTGCCTATCATAAGCCGAGTAATATCAAGCGCAGAAGAAGATTTCAAGACATGGCTACCAGTTTTGATTATTTCACCGGATGGCAGTACAACTTCAAGCCACAATACATGATCCTTAGTAACCCCATACTTCAAGGCTTTATTTCCACCAGCGTTGGTTCCAACCATACCCCCGATGGTGCAGATTGAGGAACTCCCTGGGTCGGGGGGGAAACAGTATCCATATTTAGCCAACTCTGCGTTTAAACCATCGCAAATCACACCTGCCTCGACAATAGCAATCATGTTCTCGATATCAATGTCCAAAATTTGGTTCATCCGAGTCGTATCCATTACTATCCCGCCAAAAGTAGGTATAGTCGCTCCAGAAAGGCCAGTTCCAGATCCTCGTGGTGTTATCGGAATTTTTTCTCTATTAGCTAATTTTACAATTTCAGAAACTTGGCTAGTATCCTTAGGTCTTACAACTACCTCAGGGATATGATGTTGGATTGTTCCATCAAAAGAATAGCAATAAAGCTCTTCCGGTTTAGTTGTGAGGTTTTCAGAACCAACAATGTGTTCCAGTTCTTTAATTAATCTGTCTGTTACCTTGTTATAAGACATGACATTTACCAAGGTTTTCTCCTCCAAGAACCTCTTTTTCAAAAATGAAAAAATTGCAGATTATGTAAATTTATTGATTTCATAATTTATGGAAGAAAAGGAGAAAATAAATTTTTGGATTTTTTATACCACGAAAAATTTTTTTCAATTTTATCATTAAAAGTCCAAAAAAATCCTTTTGTATGATTTATCATCTACCTCGCAAGAAGACCCCATCCGAGAGGGGGGGGCTGAATTGCGTTTTTTTCAAAGCTACACAAGTTTTTTAAACCACTTTTTTCAACATATATTTGGAATTGAGCTGAGATAACACTCGCCAATTCTTTACAACACTCTTTGAGTAGGGAGGGATCACCCCGAATTCACGCCTGTGCGAAACCGATGATCTCGGTAAGAGGAGATAGGCTGGACACTGTGGTGAATGAAGCAGGAACCTCCCAGTG
>JAECRX010000209.1 GCA_016292335.1 Candidatus Sifarchaeum subterraneum
CCAAAAGATTTATATAAATGCGCCATTGAACATATCCCACAAAAAGAAGGAAGAGGTTGGTATGTACTACCAAGCAGATTAAATTCCGGATCGATCTTACAAAAATTCCTATTTTTGGGCACCACACCTCTGAACAACGGACCTAAAACCTTGTTTTCCTTCGTATCTCGTTTTTCTGCCTTAAAACCCAGTACGGAAGAGCAGAATCCATCAACTAGTGGAGGTATAAACAATGTATAACAGTACTGAGAGAGTTAAAAACATATCTTACGCCATCCGTGACGTTGTTATTTTTGCACAGCAACTGGAAAAAGAAGGAAAAGAGATTATCTATTTAAACATCGGCGATCCCTGTTTATGGGATTTTGACACACCAGATCACATAAAAAACGCGATAGCAGAAGCTGTAACCAATGGTAGATTTAACAGATATGTTGACTCTAAAGGACTTCCCGAACTCAGGGAACGTATTATTGAAAGAGAACGCAAAATAAATAATATCAATCTGACCACTGATGATGTGGTGATCACCTCAGGAGTAACAGAAGGACTTCAAATGCTTTTTGCTGCGATAATAAATCCAGGAGATGAAGTTTTAGTTTCAAAACCTACTTATCCGCCCTTTATAGCCTTGTGCAAATTTTTCGATGGAGTTCCAGTGTACTATGATAAGACCTATGACAATGGATGGATTCCTGATATAGACTACCTAGAGAAAGCAATCAGTGAAAAAACGACGGCAATTGTTATAGTAAATCCGAATAACCCGACAGGTGCTGTTTACGACGAAAAAACATTGAAACAAATTGTTGATATTTGTGCAGAAAACGATATTATAATCATCTGTGATGAAATTTACGATCAATATATCTTCGATGGAAAACATGTAGGTATTTCATCAATAGCTAAAGACACTAGTGTTATTGTTTTGAACGGATTCTCAAAGGCTTATCTCGTCCCGGGATGGAGACTTGGCTATCTTTATACTTATGATCCTGAAGAAAAACTTTCTCAATTACGTGAAGATGTTGAGAAACAAGCAAGACTTCGCCTTTGTGCTAACGCCCCTGCCCAAAAAGCCGCTGTTGTAGCTTTAAGAGGACCGCAAGATCACCTTAAAAAGATAAACAAGCATTTACGTGAGAGGCGGGACATAGTATACAATCGATTTGAAGAAATGACAGAAATTCATGCTAACAAACCACGTGGATCTTTCTACATTTTCCCAAAAGTCGTCAATCTTCATTCAAGATGGAAGGACGATGAAGAATTCGTAAAAGACTTACTTAGAGAAACTGGTGTTCTAGTGGTTCATGGATCAGGATTTGGAATGGCTCGTGGTTCAGGACTCTTCAGATTGGTTTATCTTGCTCCAAGTGAAATATTAGAAGATTCAATGGATAGGCTAGAAAATTTTATGAAATCAGGCCCTTAATCCTATGAAAAAGCATTTATCCGGAATCTTTGCGATACTACGAATAAATTTGATTTGTCTAATAAGACATTCAAATTATTTCCACACTTCTTTTTTTCTTCGCTATTATGACTCCAAATAAATCAGATATAAGTGAATAAAGGATAGCCTAGACGAAGAATGAGATAAATAATTAATGTTAAAATTTGTTCTATAGATTCTGATTCAAGATATTTACAGCGAAAAGTTTTTGTATGTGATGGACGTTAGTATGAATGGATATCTTTTTCCGTAGAGAATTGACGATCAATATAAATTTTCTAGGGAAAGACAACCCTTTACGGTTTTCATCACCGATTTGAAATGAGCATGAGACCATGTTCCCTACTTTGCCAAGTAAGGGGAAGGGGAGAGTCTCCTTGAGGTGTTTCTATGATAGAAAAGGTCTCAATTATTGTAAAACTTCATCTAACAAATGGAACTATACTAGAACGGACAATAGAACAGTTAGATGAAATTGACGGGATAAGAACTTTCATTGATCGATTGCAAAAATGGAAAGTTTCCACAGAACCCGATGAAAGACCAATATCGACTCCAACTGCCCCTATCCCTGAAAAACCCGAGTTAAATTTAAATCAGGTAAAGAAAATCTTTGAAGAAGATAAAGAAACTCAAATGTTATCTTTAATGGAAAAAGTCAGAGATTTATTGGAAGAGGTAGCCCCTCTATTGAATAAAATTAAAGATGAATTAGAATATAGGAAGGACGTAATATTCCCTGATTTATGAACATTAACATCCTTTCCGCCCTATAGGACGAAGATTCCTATAAGGACTCTCAACGACGAGAGGTTTTCCACTCGCAAGGTGGAATTATGGCGCATTTATGAATGTATTTACCCACATCATTCTTTAAAAAGAGCGAATGATTGATTTTATTCTGGCAATAGGATAACGTAAAAATAGATCTTTTTTAATTTTCTTTGTTGGGTGATTTAACAGGAAGCAATCGATTATCAATTTTTTCATTTTTTCGTCAATAATTGCCATATTCATCAATTTTTTAAAATCATTGATTTTTTGATAATATGTATACCGATCTTGTAGAAGTTTCCCGAATTTCATTTCTTCTCCGAAATCTTTTTTACAAAGTTTTTGATACCTAGAGAGTATTTTTTCGCTGAAATTATCAGTTTCTAATGCAGTGATCAATACATCAGCAGCTATTTCACCACTCACCATTGCAAAATAGATTCCTTCTCCAGAAAAAGGATATACAAAACCAGCAGCATCACCTGCTAGCAATACACGATCTGCATATACTTTTGATAAAGGACCTCGAATTGGAACCAGTGCTGCTTTATATCCTCTAGGATCCAAATCTTTTGGTATTATTCCCGACTTTTTCAAAAAATCAACATACTCAAAGAATGATCTTTTTAAATTTCTCGTGGTCGATAACATTTCTCCGAGTCCAACATTCACGTGTTCTTTCTTTGGAAAAACCCATCCATATCCTCTTATTTTATTAAATAACCAGTAAAAGAATGTTTTCGGTCCTATTGAATTGGAAATCAGATCTTTTCCAACAAAGAACTCTTTTACAATGAGAAGGGCTACTCTATCAGGATTCCATTTTGGATTTAACCCTGTTTTATTAGCCACAATAGAGTTAACCCCGTCTGCCCCAATCAACATCTTCGCTTTTATGGAATTTTGATCCCTAAGAAATACTTCAACAAAGTCAGATGTAATCCTTATATCTTTTACTCTCTTTTCGAAATATACTGTTCCTGCATCTTTTGTCCTTAAAAATAAATAGTTGTCAAATTCTTCTCTACGAATAGTAAAACCTAGAGGGCTTTTTTCTTCATGAGTAAGTTTTTCTTCCTTTTCTAGAAAGAGTACAAAATCAAAAATAGGAAATTTGTCGAAAGTGGTGTTCTTTTTCAAATAAGGAAATCTTTCAAAAATTTTTAATGAAAGACCTCCACCACAAGGTTTATCCCTTGGAAACTTTTGTTTATCAATTAATGCTACTTGGAACCCCTTTTCAGCCAAAATTTTTGATGCTGTTGCTCCAGCAGGGCCAGCACCAGCGATAGCTACATCATACATCTTGATATCCTCAAGACTTTTTCTATTTTTGATATAGCATATTCTACTTTGATGTTTTATTGATATGTGATTTAATAAGTATAATTTAAAAGAAATATAAACAAAACTGTGAATCGATGTACTACAAGATAGAAAGAGGTCATTCCTCTTCTGAAATCGTTTTACTAAAAACATCCTTGGTTAGTTTTTCAATGAATTCAAAAGCCTTCCTCATAAGGTTTTCACCAGCCGGAGTTATTGAGTAATATTTTCGATCTGGTCTACCTAATGGACTAGCTTTCTTTTTTGTTTTTACTAACTTTTCCCTCTCCATCTTATAAAGCACAACATAACATGTTACTTGAGCAGGTGAAAAATCAAAACGATTTATAATTTCGTCTCTGATCTCATAACCATACATATCTCTGTCTTGAAGGAGTCTTAGAATCCAAACCCACAAATTTTCTTTCGTTAATTTTTTAACTAGCCTCTGATATGCCTTCAGTTCTTCAACTTCTTCCAATGGATCACCTTCAGACATACTTTAAAAAAAATCTTTTTTAAACGTATCTTTTCACGTATATATTTAAAAAGGGGGATTATGAATGGCTGTAATAGATACTGCATAAATTGGGTCTTTAATCAATGCGTTGGGATATGAAAAACCTGGTGTAAGTATCGCTGTAGATTATGTACGAAAAGGTGAAAGATTTATGGAATGGGACCTAAAAGCTTTATTACAAAAAATAAGAGAAGTCCCGCCTCTATTTGAAAGAGATGATCTCGTAGATGCATTCAGTGCTCTTAGTGAAGAGCAAAAAGAGATATTTATAGGCACTGTTAGAGAATTAGCCCATGAAGACCTTGAGGCAGGGATATTTGCTTCTTATGATATCCGTGCCCCAGCAGATAGGCTTCCCAGTCATGTAATCTTTTATCTTGGTTTAATTGTAGCCTCTAAACTCAAAGAGTTTACGGGTTATAGGCCTGAACAAGGTCCTTTTGTTGTTGGTGTGGGTCAGGCAGCAGAGTCAGCAAGGCCATCAAGTACCCGCATTAAAAAATCCTATATGAATGGTCTAAGAGTTGCAGGAATAGATGTTATTGATTTAGGTATAACTACCACACCTGATGTTTATTTTAGCGCTCCCTACTTAATAAGTATGAATATCAGGGCAGTAGTAAACATCTCTGCCAGTCATAATCCTCCAACAGATAATGGAATTAAACACACTATTCTTAGAGAGGATGGATATATTCTCTCTCTCAGCAAAGCACAGATGACTGATTTTAAGACTCTGACTTTAGAACACCCTGAAGCGGCAAAATACGCTGCTTCATGTGGAAGACTAACAGAAATATTTCCTCCTGATAAAATAGACCACAATCATAATCTCTTCTGTGCCTATTACGGTCTTTTAGGAAAAGAAGTATTCACGATCTTAAATAGAATCCACAAAGGCGACTATCGAAATATACTTGCTCTTTTAGAAGAAATCGGCAGCCCTGAACAGATGCAGAAGATGGATTGGTCTACAGTACGAACTAGGTTGAACCTACCCAAGGATATGCCTAGACCGGAGATGTTTGGAGATAGGCCTTTTGGAAATTTTGTGGTTATTTTAGACGTGGGAGGGGGAACAGGATATAGAACTGTAGAGACATACCGTATGCTAGGAGCAGAAGTTATATTGCAAAATAAAGAACGTGGATTCAACCCTATGGAAGAGAAAAATCAAGAAAACTTGAGAGAGACGTTAAGAGAGGCTAGAGCTAACCCTAAATATAAAAGTAAAGAGATTATAGGTATTGCCCATGATGAGGACTCGGATCGACTCTTGATCATGCGTTCTGACGGAGTTGTTGTTGAGGGAGATAGGATTCTTGCTATTGTAACGGAAGCAATAATTAAGAAAATGAAGAATCTTTCGGATCCAAGGATACCGATAGTCATTAGCGAAGTCAAGTCACGTCCTGATGCAAGGATGCATATCCAAGATATAGGAGGCAATCTTATTATTACTGAGACGGGGTTTGCCTTTATCAAGGATGCTGCAGTCAGGATACATCGTGCTTTCAAAGAAGGGAGAGACCATGTAGAAATCAGTATTAAATATGAACAAGGCAAGAAGATCTTTAGTAAAGAAGCTACATTAAAAGGCATGACACCTGTTCTGGTCTGGGCAGAATTATCCGGTCATTTTGGACTAGCTCAGGAAATTAACTACTTTTTCGATGACGCCCAAATTATGGCTGCAGAAGTTCTTTCAGTTGTAGCAGAAAGTCTTAATAAAGATAAAAAGGGGCTAATTGAGTTGGACGAAAGTTTTCCACGCTGGCCCAGTTCAGGAGAGCTCAATATATTCTTACGTACAAAGGATCCAGATTATCTGCCTACTCCAGATCAACGCGAGGTGATTGTTCAGTTTTTTGTAAGACACTTCCAAGAGAAAGGTTATGAACTAGATACGGTTGACGGTGTGCAAGCATTCTTTAGGGATAA
>JAECRX010000027.1 GCA_016292335.1 Candidatus Sifarchaeum subterraneum
AAAAATAGGATTAGATTCAATCCTTACGGTCCTGAAAAAAGAACCAAGGGAGGAGCAATAAAGATTAAAGAGATCATAGAAACTAGAAAAATAAGCAAGGTCTGTGGGTACAATTATGTGGCAGGCTACGCAAACTGGAAGGAGAAATTTGATATTCTAATAAGCAAGGGATAAACTACCGAATAAAAAGATGTTGGGGATGTCAATTCTCTCCCCTTATACCAGTAAATAGGCCATATCTGAATGTTCCTTTTTCCAGCTCCTCAAACCCTCTTTTTAAGATATTATTAGCCCTTTCGAAGTTTATCCCAAGACTCTCTGCCAGATCACATTCACAGAATTTCTCTATGATATCCAAACTGAGTGCAAGTTTGCCAATTCTCTCTATAATCTCTCGGATTGCATAACTGTGATCTTCGAAATGGACATCAATAAACCCTCTTTCAGAAAGAATTTTCTGATAGCCTGGAGCGGAAAGCGCGCCTGCTATGCAGATCACATGATAAATAACCTCCTTGAGGTTATTCGGAATTTCATCCTCGATAGTCACGTCGGTTATGCCTATTTTACCACCTTTTTTTAACACTCTATGCATTTCATTTACGGCGGCCTTCATATCTGGAAAAGTACATAAAGCACACTCGGACATAACTACATCGAAGGTTTCATGTTCAAATGTTATATTTTCAGCATCTGATTTTACGAAATTAAGCTGTTGAGATAGCCTGGCAGCATTCGCCTTAACTCTAGCTTTGGCAAGATTCTTTTCACTCAAGTCGATTCCTACAACATGGCATCCAAATCGTTTGGCAAGAGTGATGGCTGAGGTCCCACTCCCACAAGCTACATCCAGAACTAAGGAATTCTCATCCAGTCTGAGTTTTTCGCCTAGATACAGGGTTAGTTCTTCTCCACCTGGGTGAAAGTTTTCACCTAAGACTAGAGATACCAAATCATTTTCATAAAACTTCGTACAGCAACTTTTTATGATTTCAGCCGATTTTTCGTGTTGATCACTCATAATATCCCCTAACACAACGTTCTAAATGTTGGAGTTAACCGTTTTCTATAGAGTATGTTGTATACACAGAACGGTATCATTTTGCCATTAGGTAAAATCTCTGTTATACAACATTTCTTTGCTCTTTTCAGATCGAAATTGTATTCATCCATAAATGCATGAACTGAGATATATGTAAAATTATCAATGAACTCTTTAATATTATTAGGTATTGCTATTTTACATGTAGTACAGATGGCTTTTTCTGTTTTATCAGACCATAACCCGGCAGACATCGATAAAAGTGTGTTGATCGCCTTATAGATTTCAGACGCGATTTCTAAATCAGGAATAACACGATTGACTATATAATCCATGTAGTTGTGCACATCTATCAACTCTGTCAATACAATGGTCTTTTCTTTAGTTTTGTAAATATAGGAACCGACAGAGCACGTTGGATAGGGACAGGGGATATTAAAAAAACTTTTCTTTTTCAATAATCCTGAAGTCTGAACCTCAATTTCATTCAAGATATCAGGTATGGTCATTCTTCTGTTCTGGCTATTATCCAGTTTATATCTCCCCACTAAAGTCGAGGGCTGAAAATTGACCATTTTGATGTTGTGATCGCTTAGAGCTAAATCGATGATAGAGCCAATCTCATGCTCGTTTATCCCTTTAACGATAGTCGGCACGAGGGCTACTGGCATTCCAAGTTCTCGGCAATTTTCCAGTACCTTCATTTTTAGGTCAAGAAGTGGTCTTCCCCTGAGCTTTCTGTAAGTATCATCGCTCAAGCCATCGAATTGCAAATAGATAACGAGTTTTCCGATGGCCAGCTCATCGTCCTGCATCGTGAGCAATATCTTCTCTGCGAAATCTCTATCCGCGAGTTTTAATCCATTTGTATTCAGGATAGGATACTTTATGCCTTTTTGACCAGCATACGACAGAATCCGAAAGATATCTGGATGAAGAGTCGGTTCACCCCCACTTATTTGAAACACTTCGGGCTTGCCCTCACACTTCACGTAGAGATCAATCATTTCCTTTACCCGTTCAAAGGGCAATGTGAAGGTACCTTTTGAATCTGCGAAGCAAATAGGACAGTTCAGATTACACATATCCGTTATTTCAATTATTCCGACACAGGTGTGCTGTTGGTGTGCTTCACACAGTCCACAATCTTCTGGGCATCCCTTATCAACAGACCCCTGATAATGTAAAGGCTTCTTCCCTGGTTTGTTGTATTGAGTTGCATGAAGGTAATCGTCAACATCAGAATACACGAGAACTTCGAACAATCCATGCTGATCGCAATATTTTCGCATATAAACCTTGTTTTCCCGAAATAAAATCTGGCAATCTATGACTCTTAGACATTTTGGACAGACACTTCTAGATATTTCTACAAGAACTTCATCATATCTCAGGTCTGTTTGCAGTCGTTTGTCCTCTTCTTGAAGTCTTTCATAGGATTCCATACTTTCTAACTTCCGATCTTTTAATCACCGTGTGTGGAGCTAAATATTTTATCTATATAAATTATTTTATTTATGTAAATTGATTTTACTCATCGTGAGAGCATCTTATCGGTTTAAATTAAGAATATGAAAAATTAGCTGAACTGATACTAACTCATCTTAATCTAGGGAGCATTTCTCAAAAATTTCCAACGACCTTCCAAGATCCACATAGTAGGGATCGCCATTGAATTGGTATTAGGTGATGTAAAAGGAATAACATATTCTGTTATTGAGGGCCTTGTCGAACACTCAATAAATTCAACAGAGAAATGTGTAGAAGCCTACGAGAAAGATACTGTCCCCATCGGTCAGATAAGGGAATTAGGAGAAAAAAGATCCCGAAAGCTATATCTTGAATGCAAAAAACTACTTGTTGAGTAGATTTGCTTGTATTCTCTCTAGTTCGGGAATTTCTTTGAATGGAATTAATTCGTTTATTACATTAGCGATATTCACGGCACATTTACTTGTTGCTATCTTTAAATGAATCAAATCTTCATCAGCCGAGGATTTAATTTTTTGATTGATTCTGCATGCTAGAATTGCCATTGGCCCTGCTTCCATGACCAACAAACATCCTTTGTCTCCCAAAATGAAACAATGCAAGGGAATCCCAAGATAATTTTTGTAAATTTCCAAGAATCTTCTGTTGAATTCAAGAATGGTAGCCACTGTAGCACCGATTAAACGATCTCTGTTTTTGAAATTATCTAAAGAAAGACCGCCTTCAATCAAGTTTCCTTTTTTTGAAACTATCATTGAACTTTCTATCAAATTTTCATAATTCAATTCTTCTAAGGTAGACTTTAGTAGCGAAAGGATCTTGTATCTTCTACCTCTAATCTTTCGCGAAATAGGGATTTTTTCTAAGTCCTTTGGACAAATTAATATTTCCATTTTTGTGTTGCAATTTGGGCAAATTGGAATACTTTTTTTTTCAGTTTTGAGTCCAATCTTACAGAGTATGTCGTATAAGCAGTTTGGGCAATGATAAAATTTACGGGGTTTCTTGACTTTGAGGGTCCGGACTGGTTTAGTCAGACATGCCAAACAATTACTATCACAAAATAATTTTCCATCTATTAAGGTCATTGTTCTCAGCGGGTAGAAAATGATCATTCATCATATTTTTTCTTCTAGTAATTATCAACAACTATATTATCTTTACTTGGCTATTTCGAATATTAGCGCTAATTAGGGTAGATGAATTATATTTTTTTTCGTAATATCCTAAATATATTCCACATATTAAGTAAGCCCTAGACTACTCATCTGCAAGTAGGGGAGCTTTTTTCGGGCGGATTCAGTTGGAAACAACCGACTCACTGACAGGCTGGTAAGGCTCCTTGAGTGTCTTTTGTGAACAACCCTTTGCAAAATTTATCTGGGACGGATTACGCTTCGTCCTGCAAATTAGCCAATCCATTCGGCAATTCGTTGTAGTTAACGCCTCTTTTTTTGTTTATATTTTATTTGAATGCTTTTTTCAACGTTTGTTTCATGTTACATTTCAACTAGGGTTTTTAGGGTTCTTACCTCTCTTTCTAACGCTCTCCACGGGTGGAAGTTTTTTCCGACAGAAAACCTTATTTTTGGCATGACGGCTGCAGGGCATGTGTAATGGAAAAATAAGGTTAGAGGGCGTACTGAACTGTTGGGTTTGTTAGAAGATCATGGCTTCCGTCTTCTTAATTTTTTGACAGATAGGTGGATTCCTTTCCCTAAAAAGTTTTTCGCTCAAATGGAGCTGCGGGTGTTTGTGGGAGAAGGAAGCCCCGATAGGCCTCATTACCCGCTTATTGTTTTTTCCATGCCTGTTGTGTAAAATATACACCTGCCACTACACTTGAGTGGTCCCTTTTTTGATTTTTCTCGTTAACATACTGCTACAGAAGAAGAACCGTTCTTTTTAACATTTCTTTATTTTTCAAACAAAAAATCTCTGATATAACATTTGCTTTGATGGCAGAATTAATTTTTTAAAAGGATTATCTTAGTTGAAGCAATCCTTTTAAAAAATCATGTAAAAATCAAGGGGAAAAAAATGTGCACCTATATACGTTCAATAGCTCGTTTAGTAGAAATATTAGCTCATCCGATTTTGGTCTTTTCTTACACAGGAATCATTATAACTTTAGTGGGAGTTAGGAAGGGTACAATCCAGTGGACTGATTTTCTCTTTGGAGGTGGATTTTTCCTTTTATTCTGTGTTTTATCTTTTTTTCTTAAGAGATTTGACAAAGGAGAAATGTTTCAATACTTTCTGCCTTCGTTGCTTCTGGTCATTACATTTGGTGTATTCAATATTTTGGTATATAGTTTTCCGAGAGAATTCCTTTTAATGGCAATTTCCCTCTTCCTGATCTTAACAATAATTGGTTTAATTAGATTTTATTGGCTTATAAGCAATCACTGTGCTTTTTCGAGCTTTTGTTTTACACTTTTATTTTTAATCGTGGATTTTAATTTAATTTTTCTTTTTTTATTACTACCAATCGTTGCTTGGTCGAGGATAGAGTTAAAAAGACACGATGTGCCTCAAGTAATCGCTGGCTCCCTATTTGGGTTAATTATTCCGATATTGTCATCTTTAGCATTGTCCTAAGGAATTTTTGAAGCTTTTGAAAATGGGAGTACCAGCATGATTGACTTTTGTTTGTTAATTGTCTCATGGAATGTTATAACTTTTTCGTCCTCTGCGAGTCATCTTAAAACCGTCTTAAGCGTTGGACTATCATTGACGGCTCGTCTCATGCACAAGAACGTACTATGAACGGTATGTCCATAGTATTCCGTTGTTGACATGATAACCATTTTGTTCACCATAGCAACCTCTATAAGAATTGGAAAAGAGAGTTAGAGAGGAGGGGACGAGTCTCCCCGCTTGCGGTTGGCGACGAGGAACCGAAACTATAGCAGACCATTGAGAAAAAAAGTCAGGATATATGAAAGGATGATAGAAAATTGAGAAGAGATTTGCTCGAAAAATCTGTAGAAATTGATAAAAAGACAATAAACCCAAGATGTCGTGGTTTTATATATTTGTAAATAAATTAGGCACAATGTTGTTTACAGTGTTAAAAATGTGCTGAAAATGGGATTTCACAAAAAGATATTTAATAGAATTTGATTAACTAGTTGAAAAACCTATTTGTAACTATTAAGTGTTGTGTGGGTAAGTTAATGTCTGCCCACATCTATATTGTCATAAAGATCTTTCCTTTGAATAATCAGATCACTCTAAATCTCTAAGCTATTTACAAAAGACAATTCAAATCCTCTCTACCACAGAAAACTTAACAGTTACACCTACTTTTTGGAAAAATAAGGAGGTAACCTTCCTTGCCAGAGATTCGTGTAGCAATTGTTGGTGTGGGAAATTGTGCTTCGGCACTTATCCAAGGAGTTCAGTATTACAGTAAAAAAAAGGAAGAAGAAGAAAAAATTCCCGGCCTGATGCATGTAAACTTTGGTGTCTACCGACTACGAGATATCAAATTTGTAGCATCATTTGATGTAAACGAGCTGAAATTGGGGAAAGACCTTTCTGAAGCAATTTTTGCACATCCGAACAAATGTATAAGTTTTTCTGAGGATAAAATCGATTCTTTTGGAGTAAAAGTGTTACCTGGGCCTATCTTAGATGGTGTAGGTCCACACATGGTTGGTGCATTCCATTGCTATGATCCAGAAAAGATCGGTGATGTAGATCACGTTGGAATATTACAAAAAGCGAAGACAGAAGTGTTGATTAATTTTCTTCCCGTAGGCTCTAGGGAAGCCACAAAATTTTGGGCAAATGCCGCTTTGGAAGCTGACTGTGCATTTATTAACGGTATTCCTGAATTCATTGCTAGTGATGAAACATGGGCAAAGAAATTCGTGGATAGAGGACTGCCAGTGGCGGGAGATGATATAAAAAGTCAAATTGGTGCGACAATTCTCCACAGACAAATTGCCAGTTTGCTATTAGACAGAGGAGTCCGGATAGAAGAATCATACCAATTGAATATCGGAGGAAACACAGATTTTCTGAACATGACAGTAGAAGAAAGGTTAAAATCAAAAAGAATCTCAAAAACTGAGGCAGTGACTAGTTTACTTCCTTATGAAGTACCCACTAGGATCGGTCCTTCGGATTATGTGCCCTTTCTTGAGGATAAGAAAATTTGTTATATTCATGTCAAAGGCAGAAAGTTTGGAGATGCGCCAGTATCTATAGATGCAAAACTAACAGTAGAAGATTCCCCAAACTCTGCTGGTGTAATGATTGATGTAATCAGAGCCGTTAAAATAGCACTTGATAGAGAGATCTCTGGCCCGTTGATCTCAATCTCAGCATGTGCATTTAAACATCCTCCACTGCAGGTACCAGATGACATAGCAAAACAGTGGATAGAAGAGTTTATTGAGGGAAAAAGGGAAAGATAAGTCAATTGAAGTGAGACGAATTTTTTTGTGGTCACTTGGAGCAAGTACGTTTGTGGGTTACGAAGAAGGTTTACAATCATTTATTTCTCTAGTTGAAATTGCTAATTTTGATCATGTGGAACTGAAATTTGAATGGCCCATTCTGGATATTGAAAATTTTACTGGAAAAGATGTTAAGAAGATAAATGATCTACTAGGAACAACAGATATTGGTTTACTTGTGCATGCTCCCTATCTAGAAATAAATTTGGCTAGCTTCAATGAACCCATAAGAAAAATATCCGTAAATGTTGTTAAAAAGTGTATTCGAATTGCCAGCCTTTTAGGATCACATGCAGTTACCATTCATGCTGGAAAAATACATGAGGTGTATTCAAAGCGTTTTTATGAAAGAGCATTCAATTTAGCACAAAATTCGATTTCGTCATGTCTTCGTACCGCAGAAGACTATGGTGTAGGAATTGGAATAGAAAATGAGAAAAAAGGAGCAACTTACTACTTATTTCCAACGAGTTATGAGTTGCTTGAATTCGTGGAGTCTTTCCATGCATTTGAAAATGTGGGGATTGTGTATGACATAGGACATGCCAACACCGTTGGAGCAGATCTCGTGACTTTTTTTGAAATGACGCAAGAAAGAATAATAAGTATTCATCTCCACGATAACAATGGGATTACAGACAGTCATATGACATTTGGAAAAGGAAATATTGATTTCGAGCTACTTATAAAGAACATTTTACGAAAATTCAGAGCTCCTGTGACGCTACAAATCTATGATAAAAATGGACTGCTGGCTAGCAAAAAGATGATTGAGAAATGGAGAAGAACTTATTTTTGAATCTTTAAACAACTCTTATTTTTCGTTCATGCACATTTTAAAACTATCGCTGGCAGTCCTTAATTAATAAATTATTTTAATCCGAGTCACTATCTTTATTGATTAAAAATACTGAAGGCAAGATGAATTTGCAATTTGAATTTGGTTTGACACCTTTAAATTCGATTCTCCTGGCATTAATAGGTGCTGGTGGAGTGTTCCTATTATTAAGACTACTTAAAATGATGCAAAAGCGACAGCAACAGAAAGTTATTTTTCAAGAAAAGATTTTAAAAGCCTATCTCAAAAAATCAGTTCCAGCAAAATATGGCAAATGTAGTAAATGTCAAGTACCCTTCAGATTAAATGAAAAAAAAGATAATGATCCAAGATTTGTCATCTATAAAGAACATGAAGATCAAGCAATTGCTCAAGCAATTGCTCTTGAGAAATTTCCCAAAAGTTTAGAAAACAAAGTTAGACAGATACTAGTAGAAAGCAAAGATCCAGACGAACCGTTTGTCAATTTTGCAAGAGTCATATGCCTAGATTGTAGCAAAATTGACGTTGTAAAGCTATAAAAAGTGAGCATCACTAATCAACATATATTGTGTAAAAAGTTCTCGTCTAATAAATCTCCCCTCAAAAAAATATTATGGCCAAATAAATGGCAAAGTCACAGAAGACGAGTGTCATATTGAAACAACCCCATTACAGGTGTGATTTTTGAAAATCAACAAGGCACTTTGTGGTTTATGTTTTGGATGTGCATCTGTTTGCCCTATTGATGCCTTAGTTGCAGATGATAAAGAAATAATTGTAACCGCGATATGTAATAATTGTGGCGTCTGCGCAAAAATTTGCCCTATAGGAGCAATTAAAATTGACGAAACTTAGTGTTGATATTGCAATTGTTGGTGCTGGACCAGCTGGAACTTCAACTGCTATTGCTGCTGCTAAAAAAGGAGTAAATACGTTAATTTTGGAGAGGAAAACTAATCCAGGAATTCCTGTCCAATGTGGAGAAGCTATTGGCAAGACCGGGCCAGGTATAGCTGAAATAGGAATTCCTGAAAATTGTATTATTAATCCAATACGTGGTTTCCGGGTGTACTCTCCTAGTGGTATTGCCGTTGACTTCGCGAAAGATGAAATAGATGGTTACATCATTGATAGAAGAGTTTTTGACAAAGAATTGTTAGTAGAAGCGGTTGAAGCAGGCTCAGAGGTCCTCGTTGGAACTAACGTAGTGGATTTGAAATATAAAGAAGGAACTGTTAGTCATTTGATTGCCAAGAAGATGGGAGAAAAAATTGAAATAAATGCGAAAGTTGTGGTAGGGGCCGATGGGGTAAATAGCATTGTCGCTAAAAAAACAGGTCTAAGAAAGAACATCAAAGCCATTGATCTTGACACTTCCGTTGGTTATGAGATGATAAACGTTGAAGTAGATGATTTGGAACTAATGGAATTTTATACTGGTCAAAATATTGCTCCAAGGGGATATGTTTGGATATTTCCAAAAGGCGAAAATAGGGCGAATGTTGGAATTGGAGTTGGCATGCAAGATAAGTTTGCATCAAAAACAGCTTATGAGTACTTGAACGATTTCATCAAAAATCATCCGATAGGTTCAAAAAAATGTGCTAAGGGAAAGATCATAGAAATTAGAATAGGTGCAATACCTCTTGGGGGCCCAAACAAGAAAAATATTGCTGATGGGGTTATTTTAGTAGGTGATGCAGCAGGGCAAGTTCATCCAATTACTGGAGGCGGAATGGGATACTCTATAGTTTGTGGAAGTATTGCTGGAAATGTAGCAGCAGATTGCATTAATGAGGGCGATGTAAGTGAAAAGAAAATAGCTGCATATGAAGAACAGTGGAGAGAACGTTATGGTTATGAATTCCGGCAAGCTTTGAAACTTAGGAAAGCACTGGAAAAAGCTTCAGATAAACAATTAGACGAATTAGCCAAAATTTTGACGGGTGAACTACTTGTAGGGATTTCATCTGGGGAGAAAATTAGTAAGAAAAAGATTGCTAAAATTATAATCAAACGTCCCGGATTATGGAAACTCCTCGGGGACTATTTACTTGCCTAAATATGGGAACGCAACAAACTTCATGCACCACCATCGGACAACTAAGATAGACCTTAAGACCCGCAGTTCCTATGGTGGGATATCTCTACCAAAGACTTATCGAAATCAAGTGTCTAAAACGTTGCTGAATCCCGCAATTCATCATATTCACACGTTGGTGCGTCCTCTCGCTCAATATTTTTATAGAAAAGGGGATTTAAATGAAACTTGGAGAACTGAAAACCGAACTCTTGTATCTTTCTGATGCACATCTTTATGAATTTGATGCAAACATATTGAAAATCATTGATATTGATGAAGAAAATGCATATTTTATCTTAAACAGGACAGCATTCTTCCCGCAGGGTGGCGGACAACCTGCTGACCATGGATTAATTATATCCACAGAGGGTAAGGCAAAGGTAGTAGATGTGCAAGAAAAAGAAGGGGATGTTTACCACAAAGTCAAAATTCTTGAGGGAACTTTCAAGGAGAATGATGCAATTCGAGGGAAAATTGACGCTACCAGACGACTCAAATTTATGAGAGCACATAGCGGTTCTCATCTGCTTTTTGGAGCTATAAAAGCGGTTCTTGGCCATATTGAATATGCAGGCTTTGAAATTTCTGAGGATAAGATCAGGATGGATATACAATATCCTGGTAAAGTTACAAAAGAGGTACTTGATAAAGCAGAAATATTGGCGAATAAAGTTATGATAGAAGACAGACCAATGAAAACATATACTATTACCACCAAAGAAGCCATAGAGAAGTTCGGAGAAGAATTGTCTTTTGCAAAAGAACTTCCAGATGAAATACTGCGAATCGTTGAGATACCAGAATGGGATATTGCTGCTTGTTCAGGAACTCATTGTCTGTCGTCAGGAATGGTGAGGATGATCAAGATTATTGGATCCTACAGACTTCAAGAAAATGTAGAAAGAGTTGAATTCTTAGTTGGCGAACAAGCGATCCTAAATGCCTTACGAAGTCTAAAAGAGTTAGATAACATATCCAAACAATTACAAGTGGAAAAAGGCAATATTATCCGAGAAATAGGGCGCATAAAAAAAGAACTTGAGACTCTCCAAAAAGAAAATATAAAGCTAAGAAAAGAAATGGCGGGATATAAACTTCAAGACTTGGTAGAAAAGGAACAGGAACAAGTTGGGGACTATAAATTAGTCGTTGGAGAAGTGCCTATGCTTTCTACCAAGGAAATTGTAGCTTTTGTTAAGGAGACGTGTTTGAAAGATAGAAACCTAATTTTAGTTGTTGGAAGTTATGAAAAAAGTGCGTACATCGTTGGAGGACTTGGAGAAGATGTAAAAGGAGCAGTAAATATTTCAGAAATCATACATGAAGCTGCACAAGAATTGGGAGGTAGAGGTGGAGGTGGCCCGACTTTAGCGCAAGGTGGGGGGCCAATGAAAGTAAAATTGAAAGATGCTTTAAGCCTCGCAAAATCTAAAATCAAGCAAAAAATTTTAGGGAAATAATGATCTATCCAAAAAGATTAGTGTATAGACACGATAAATGCATTGCCGAATTTTTCAATGATCTCGTCTACAGTAAGTGAAAAATGGTCTAAAAGGAGTGGTTCCTGTTCAAGTGTTGAAATTTCAATTTTATCAAGATCAACACCTATTTGATCCGCTATTTCTGCTAAAATAACCATGAATCGGATCGTTCCGGGTGTTTCAATTGGAATTTTCGCTCCAGGGCCAAATCCTAACTTAAAATACAGTTTTTGTATTTCAACTGGTTCTTCTCCTTCTCCCAAAAATTTAAGTATTTCATCTGAGAATTCATCGCTGACTTCATCGATTTCTTTCTTTTCACTAATTGCTTTTGAAGAAAGTTTGTAGAGTTGAAATTGAACTTCTAGAGCAAAGGCTTCCAAGGAAGTATCTTTTGGAACTATTATTCTGTCTTTTTCTATTTTTGCATTAATTTCTCCACGCCGAATGGCCTCCATGAGAGCAAATATAACATCACTATCATCCCTTCCAGTTTGATCCACTATTTGGTTGATGACATCGTCAAGTGTAAATTCTGTAATCTCTTTTTTGTTCTTTTCTTGCATGTTACCACCCAAATATGATAATTGACTATCTCTTAACAAATATAGTCTGATCTGAAATTAAAAACATACTATTTGCATACTATTCTAATGTTCTTCTTAAGTCATATCCTAGATCCATTAAAAATGAGACCTGTGCCCATACAATTCAAAAATTCGATGAAAATTGTCTTTATCATCGATAAGGATAATAGCCCTGATAAGTCAAATAAGCAATTTTTCGAGGTCTGATGGATTTCCTAACGCATCAATTACTTCCACTGTGTTTAAGCCAACATTCGGGGGGCCATTAAAAATTGTTTTTCCATGATTGAGAACTATTAATTTTTCTCCCCAAGCCCGAATTAACTGATGATTATGGGTAGAAAAAATGATAGTTATCCCTTTTTCAACTATTACTCTGTTAAGGAATTTCAATAAGGAGATTGTAGATGGCAGATCCAAATTTGCAAATGGTTCATCTAATATCAATAATTCTGGGCTCATAGCTAAAACACCAGCAATAGCTACTTTTTTCTTCTGACCAAAACTGAGCTCATAAGGGGAGGAATATGCATATCCTTCCATGCCTGCTTGCTGAAGAGCACTAGTTACGGTTTCATGAACTTCATTTTCTGAGAAGCCTAAGTTCCTTGGCCCAAAAGCTACATCTTCGTAAACAGTGGTTGCAAAAATTTGGTCATCGGGATTTTGAAATACAAATCCGACTTTCCGCCTTATTTCCTGTATAGTACGCTTCGATAATTCTTTTCCGAAGACCTTTATCTTTCCTTCAGAAGGTGTAATCAATCCAACAATCATCTTGAGAAGAGTGGTTTTACCTGCCCCATTTGGACCTGAAATGGCTAATCTGATACCTTTGGGGATGGAAAAAGTAATGCCATCCAAACAGAATCCATCAGATGTGTATTCAAACGAAACACCTTCAAACTCCACAACATAAGCCATTTTTCAAACACCAAAACATTGCTCCA
>JAECRX010000210.1 GCA_016292335.1 Candidatus Sifarchaeum subterraneum
CCACCGACTCAGGAAGTGCGGATGACCTATTAAATAATTTATGTTTTCGTGAAAATAGAAAGGAGCTGCTGACTCAGAATATCGAATTTCCAATCTGGCTTTCATTTCCTTTCTCCTAGGATCAACACGTTTTGACTCGGTGATAACGTTAAAATCAAAAGAGTATTTTGTTCCTACGCCCTCAGCATGATAATAGATTTCAGGACTATCTATCCTCTCAATTTTAACATCTTCCCGTTTCACATCCAGATCTGCAGTAACTTGGATTACAGCCTCAGAGAAATTCTTAAAAAGTGTCTCTGGCTTCTCCATTTAGGTCACTATTTATAGAATTAACATCCACATAGTTTAATTTGTTGCGATAGTCCATCATGTAGATTTCAGAGTGGCGAAATTGAAGTACATCAAACTTCCCCACAATTATGGGATAACTGTGAAGCTACACAAAGGATGCCCCTAGAAAAACTAAAATGATTGGGTAGGTGCCTACTACTCTGGAACAATAATGAGCATTTTTCAACAGCTCTTTGATATTCTTCGAAATGAATGGTTAGGTGTTTTATTGACCATAGTTGCTCTGGCTTGCGCGCGCATAATTGTATGACGCTAATTCATGGTTTCTGCGTTGAATGGCCTACCTTGGCCGAACACGTATTTCTCACTAGCTTTTTCGACTATTGATAAGTTTTTAATTGAAAATAAGCTAATATAACGAAGGTGAACAACATGGGCTTTTCAGCTTTACGAGATATCTTTGCTGGGAGTATAGGTACTGACTATTGTGTGAAAGCTCTCCTATTCTTAAAGTCCCCCAACAATGTAAAGGAGTATTTAGTCGGTATTCATAAGATTACTTTTCCAAGTGGCGACATAAATAAAAATGAAAGATGGCGTGCTTATCCTCGTGTTGTGGGAACACCAAATGTAATTCCTATCAAAGAGAAGGATTTATCCAATCAAAAATTCATGAACAAACAAGCAAATAAGCTTTCATTTGATATTTCAAGATTCACAGAGTTCTTAGCTGGCTATACTAGAGTGGATGACGACATTAAACCCATAATGCTCCATTATGCCATGATTTATCTTTTCGACTTTTTTTCAAGAACTTGGCTAAGATATGGGCGAAATCCAGGTCATGGAATAACAAAATTGCGTGGCCATGCGGATGACTTTTCTATAACAATTGAAAAAAAGGGTATTTTTCCAAGGGCTGTTGATGCTTTCTATTTTTTGGGGCAATCTAGTCTTTTCTCACCCGATGAAGATGACGGAATTGGATATATCGTAGCCCCGTCAAAAAAAGGAACTATTTCTAAGAGAATTAGAAAGATGAAATACTCTAAAACCCCAAAGATCAAGCTAACTCGTCTATTTGATGTATACGAAAGACTTGGCAAGATCGTTGGATCGGTTTCCAAATCAAATCCGATTCTAGTAGGCTATGTTATTCTATTTGTTATAAGCTCAATATCGCGATATAGAACTGAAGATTGGTTCAAAATCCGTAATGACAGAAACTTGAAGAATAAATTCGAACTCTTGCAATATGATTCTCTTTATGAATGGACACATGAAATCTTAATGCAGACCATACTTAAAAGAGGTCTTAAAGAAGAATTATCGATTTCTAGTGTGTGATGCGCGTGCAAAAGTTACCTGAAACATCGGTTTCATTAGCAATGAAGATGTCCCCCGCAAAACCCCCCTTTTTTGTATTACACTAACTTGTGTTTTCTGCGCGCGCGTAGTTTTCAAATCGTCCCTTTCAAGTATGGAATTCTACTGTGCTTTTTAACGACTCCCAAAAGTGGAAATCTCGGCCTCTTACCCTTAGGAGCAAGACGTGCAAAATTTGGATGACCTACGATAAGATCTCTTGGTATTTTATACAGAGAGAATTCTCCGGTGAACTTTCCTCCCTTTTGGTGGAGAATCATCCAATGAACTTCATCAAAGTCAGAGTAATGACCAAAAGATGATGGAGATTTAATATTTGAGGAAGCTTTGATTTGTTGCGTCTTCTTAGTGCTCAGGTCATAACATTCGATTCCACCCTTTTTTCTCCCAGTTATCTTTACTACCTGTACGGAACCAGTGAAAACGCAAAATATTCCCTCACTTAACATCTCGGGAAAGTTAGGTTGCCTTCCTCCCGCTTCTTTTAGTGAATAGGCAGATTGCGACCATTTATTAAAGAGAGTTTTTAGTTGGGGAAGGTCTGATTTTTGCCATACTCGGACTTTTGCATCATATTCTACTCCTTGAACCTTAATTTTCATCGACTTCATTTGAGGCAATAGTTGGCACCATTTTTGAAGTTGGTCTAATCCGCATTTGAGTTTTGCATTTTGCAAAACTTCTATATAACATATATTGTGCGCGCATGACGATTATTAGTGTTAGTGTCGAAAGATATCCGTCAACGTTTTCGCACTCAATAGCGTTTCAAGGCTTGCGTAAACTGGTCTGATAACCGCGTTGTGTTCCCGAGTTCGCTTTATTGGAATTGGCAGTTCTTTCAGCCATTCCAAATGGTAGCACTTGATTGGAACATCTCTTTTCATCCAAAACGGCATCGTCTTGAAAAATTTGGAGTAATGGACATTGGATTCGATTTCTGAAACTTTTCCGTAATGCGTTACAGCACTTATCGGCTTGAGGCGGTAAAATGCCAAATAGTCTGCATTTTTTGTGTGATAGCCTATCGGATTGGCATACAACA
>JAECRX010000028.1 GCA_016292335.1 Candidatus Sifarchaeum subterraneum
TCGTTTATACGACGAAATATATGAGAAATATGGAGACTTCCGTTACATTCCTTTAAAGCAAGCAAAAATTAAATGTAAGGTCACAAATTCCTCTGAATCAGTATTCCGTCCTGCAAAATATTTTATCAAATCTATTGTTCCTCTCGAAGACGATTCTTCAATTGTTGATGAGAAGCCTCTAAAAGAACTTGTTTCGATGAACGGGCAACATAGAGATTTTCTAAAAGAGGGAGATCAAATCGTAGTTAAAGGAATGTTGGAATCAAAAGAAAATACACAAACTGGAGAGATTAACTTTCATATTGTTGTAGGTTCCGGAATGGCCAAAGAATACATAAAAATTTCAAATAATCCACAAATTGTAGAGAAGGATAAATTTTGGTAAAGCTTAGGGACAGAGACGCACCAGTTGCTTCAGGATTGATCTTTAGAGTTTACGGTGATTGCTACCATCCAAGGGATGCATGGATTTGCGATGTTGAGTATGCTCACGAATCGATATATCATACCGATGAACCAAAAGCAGTTAGAGAGATAAATGGAGAAAAATATTACAAATTTTATGCTGATGGCGGACTTGAATTTGTAAAGAACAATTTTCCTCAATATCTGATCTTTTATGAACCTTTACAAACCTTTCTTGTTGGAGTTAAAAAAACACAATCATTTGAAATTCGAAAAACAGATGAATGCTTACAAAGAATTTTGTCAAAAAGCTCAAGCGATAAGCTGTTGTATGATGTACGAAATATCCTGACGATGATTCTTGAAAATTCTTCCCTTGAAATAAAGGATTTCGGTGTTTTCGGATCTCTAATGCATGATTTCTATCATCCTAGTTTTAGTGACATTGATTTTGTCATTTATGGAAGAAAAGGGCTAAATCTCTTAAGAGAAACTCTATCAGACCTATATTCTGATCAAAATTCCCTTTTAAAAAATGAATTTTCGTCTTGGAATGAATTTAAGAGAACAAAAGGCCACATATATTTCAAAAATTATTCTCTTCAGGAATTTTACTTACACGAAAAAAGAAAATTAATTTGGGCAATTTATAAATCCAATAGGGACATAAAAGTAGAATTTGAACCAGTTCGTAGCTGGAAAGAGATCAATGAATGTGTTATTATTGATGAATGTTCCCGTATTAAAAAAGAAGGCTGGATAAAGGCAACTGGCACAGTACTTGACGCTTCAGATTCTTTTTTCATTCCATCAGTTTATGAAGTCGAAATTGATGAAATATTTGAAGGACCTAAAGACATCGATATATGTAGAATTATATCATTTGTAGAAGAGTATAGAGGTCAACTAGTTAAAGATGAAATTTTTCTTGTTGAAGGGAATTTAGAAAAAATAGAGCATAAAAATAGATCTTTTCATCAAATTACTCTTTCCTATGGCCCTAATTATTACAACCAAGTGTTGAAATTGAAAGAAATCAATAACTTAGAAATTTAAGGTATCAAAATTGGTATTTACTTGCCCGCAGAGGTACTAATAAATTGAATCCAATCCTCAATGAAAATTACGTATTTCTTTCGAAATACCTAAAAAATATCAATGGTAGAATAACAGAAAAAGATTTAAGAATTCTTAAAATAGACCAATGATTGAAAGTTTTGAGCTCTGATAAATTATATAAGAAATTTGAAAATGCTTTTTAGATCTTACTTTTACTCTGAGTAAAGAACAACTGAGAGGTGCGAAAAAATTATAGTCCCTGTATGCTGCTTCACATGCGGCGCTGTGATCGGTGATAAATGGGAAGAATTTGCAAGTCGTATAAGACAAGGCGAAAATGTCCAAAATGTATTGAATGACTTAGGTGTTACCAGATATTGTTGCAGAAGAATGATACTAACTAACGTTGAGCTCATAGATGAAATCATTAAGCTTACAAAATAAACATATACGTGTTGTGTAACTGATTCAGAAAAGACTATGATAAAATGGAGGTAAATGAAATTATATCAGCAGATCAAGAAGAGTTATTGATACCTCTTGATGAATATCTTGCAGCAGGAATTCACATCGGGACCCAAATTGCTACAAGAAGCATGGAAAGATTCGTTTATCGAGTTAGAAACGATGGTCTTTATGTTTTGGACGTCCGAACTACCAATGAACGAATAAAGACTGCTGGAAAATTCTTGTCTAGATATGAACCTTCAGCAATAGTTGTAATTTCGGCAAGACAATATGGTCAGCGGCCAGCCAAAGTATTTGCAAAAGTTGTTAACTGCAACGGAATTGTTGGGCGATTTATTCCAGGTACTCTTACAAATCCTAGTGTTGAGACCTTTATTGAACCAGAAATATTATTAATCTCTGATCCTAGGGCAGATAGACAGGCTCTCAAGGAGGCCGTTATAGCTGGAATTCCTGTCATTTCTTTATGTGATACAGATAACACAACAGAAAATATAGATCTGATCATTCCTACAAACAATAAAGGGAGAAAAGCCTTAGGATTGATTCATTATCTACTTGCAAGACAAACTTTACGTGAACGAGGGGAAATCCCTCCTGATGGAGATCCTGGTGTATCTCCTCGACTATTTATTTCGACATTAAAAAAGGAGACCACCATTTAGTTCTATCTTTTAACTCTATTGAATTGAAAAATTTTCGTTAGGTTGGCGAAAAAAATGAGGTCTGTAACTTGTGCAGCACCCGGAAAAGTTATTCTCTTCGGAGAACACTCGGTCGTTTATGAACAACCTGCAGTAGTGATAGCATTAGATAGATGTGCACATACTACTGCGGGCGAATTGAGTGATTTAATGATCAGAATAAATGCCCCTGACTTGGGAAAAGAAGGTACCTTTCCTTTAGACCAGGAATTCAGCGGAGATGAGGCATTAAAACCCATATGGGTGGCAGTTCGTACTACTCTAGATCATATAGGAATTGAGGAGACAGGAATCGGGGTAAGTATTAAATCTGATATTCCAACGGCTGCAGGTCTTGGATCTTCAGCTGCAGTCGCCGTCTCTACAGTTATGGCCGTTTCAAAAGTTCTTGGAATTGACCTCGAATTGAACGAGGTGTCAAATCTCGCATATGAAGCGGAAAAAATAGTTCATGGAACTCCAAGCGGTATAGATAATTCAATTTCCACTTTTGGGGGCGCTATTAGGTTCCAGCGGGGAGTTGGCATTTCCCAACTGGAATTAGCAGAAGAAATCCCTTTGGTCATTGGAGACACTGGTGTTGAAAGAAGCACAAAGGATCTTGTGTTCAAAGTAAGAGATAGAAAAGAAATCTTCCCCACAATCATGGAACCAGTTATCGAGACAATGGGCGTCTTGGCTGAAAAATCCATTGAAGTACTGGCGGAGGGTAACTTAGAAGCATTGGCTACACTTATGGACATGAATCAAGGACTTTTAGACACTATTGGAGTGAATCATGAGGCGCTGTCAAAATTGATTTTTGCAGCAAAAAGTGCGGGTGCCTTAGGAGCAAAATTAACTGGAGCTGGTGGTGGCGGTTGCATGGTTGCATTGGCCCCACGCGATACTTCAATACAAGAAGCAATTGCAAAAGCAATTGAAAGGGCGGGTGGGAAACCAATTAGTGCAGCAACATCACTTCAGGGCGTCAGAATTGAGTGAATTGATAATACTTAAGCTTGGTGGCAGTATCATATCTGACAAGTCTAAACCGTTTACAGTTAATGAAACCAATATTTCCAGACTCATAGAAGAAATAAGCAATGTAACCGTGCCTTTAATCGTTATCCATGGTGGAGGCAGTTTTGGTCACCCAGTAGCAACAAAATATGACATCAATGCAGGATATTACGATCCAAGTCAAATAATCGGATTTGCAGAAACTAGATATGCAATGGAACAACTAAATAACATCATACTGAAAGCTTTTATGGAAAAGAATTTGCCTGCAGTTTCAGTTCAACCTTCCGCAATTACTTTCACAGAAAACGGCAGAATAAAAGATATGGACACAGAAATAATTTCTGAAATGATAGAGTTTGGACTTATTCCTGTCCTATACGGTGATGCCGTTTTAGACAAGAAAAAAGGAATTGCAATTCTTTCTGGAGACCAAATCGTAAATTATCTTGCGATCAAACTAAATGCAAAAAAAGTAATCTTTTGCGGCGATATGGACGGCGTTTTTTTACAAGAAGAAGGATCAGCTGAGGCAAAAATTGTTCAAGAAGTAACCTATGAAAATTTTAAAGATGTGTTATCGGCTTGTAAGCGATTAAACTCCGATTCTTACGATGTAACAGGTAAAATGCTTGGAAAACTTAAAGAAATTGAAATACTGATAGAAAATGGTGTTGAGGCCATTATATTGAATGCTAATAAGCCAGATTACGTTTTAAAAGCGCTAAAAGGCGAAAAAGTCCTTGGAACTTATTTTTTTCCTAAAAGGAAAAAAGAATGAGAAATAATTGAATTTTTGATTCATTTAAAGTATTTTGTCTTCATATCAATAAAGCCCTCAATATACTCATAATCGATTAAATAGACCATTTTTTCCTCTACATATATGTCTTCAGAATATGACAAATTCGATTTTTTGATGATTTTGTCAATATACAGGGATCTTTTATGGGAGAAAACATTTCCGAGAAGATTTTTGATTATCTGATTGGAGAAAAAGTAAAATATGCAGATATGAGATTGTTGAAAAGTTATGAATTACGGGCAGGCCTCCGATCATACTCTTCAGATATCTCTGAAAATTTTTCAAATCAAGTTGTAATTAGAGTTTTGTATGACAAGGGCTGGGGTATTGCTTCAGCCGATATTTCTGAAGATATTTTTGAGAAGCAAATGAGGAATGTGGCTGAAAAAGCTCTTCAACAAGCTAGGGTCTCCTCTTCGGTTTCAACAAGACAAAAAGAGATAGAATTAGCTGAAACGAAAGTTATTGTTGAACGTTTTTGCCATCCTCTCAAAAAAGATTTGCGCAACATATCTACATCTGAAATTTTAGATTTATTGAAAAAGTTAAATGATACTGCCAAAGAAAATTTGAAGAATAATTTTGCATGGACTGAAACAGTAATTGATTATTCTATTAAACGATCTGTTTTTTCAAATACAGAAGGAACAAATATAGTTGAAATCGTTCCGAATATCGACTTGACTTTGTATATTGTAGCTAAAAAGTTTGGTTATGAGGTTGCCAGCAATATCGTTGGTGGTACAGGTGGTTTCGAGATCTTACAAAATATAAATCTCGAAAACTTGGTCCATATGGTAAGTGAAAGAGTAAAGCATATGCTTCATGCCCAAAATGCACCTTTGGAAGTCAAAACGAAAAAGGTTCCTGTGATTTTTGACCCATGCTCTGCAGGAGCTTTTATTCATGAATGCGTGGGACATCAAGCTGAAGCGGATGTATTTTTGGAATCAGGAACAATCTTTTCAAAGAAAATAGGAAGTCAAGTAGCAGATGAAGAAGTAATTGTAGTCGATGACCCACTTTTTCAGGAAGGATACGGCTCTTATAAGTATGATGATGAGGGTGTTTCAGCTAAAAAAACAAAAATTATTGAAAATGGTCGGCTAAATTCATTGCTGCATACACGATGGACCGCAAAAGAGCTTGGTCATGAACCAACAGGAAACGCTCATGGAATTTTTCATGTATCTCGGAGTTTAATGTCCAATCTTTATGTTGAGCCAGTTGACTGGTTGCTTGAAGAAATGATAGAAGAAATCAACCTAGGAGTATATGCTCTTGGGCTTCAAAGAGGTGTTGCGGAATCATTTTCTGGTAGATTTGAAATTATCCCCGAAACAGCCTTTCTAATAAAGAAAAGAAAAATATTAACACCAATCAAAGGCATCAGAATAAGAGGATATATGCTCAAGGCTTTAGAATCTATAGATGCAATTGGAAAGGATTTTAAGTTAACCCCATCGCTAGAAAAGGGATATTGTATCAGTAATGGTGCACCACACATAAGAGTGCAAAATCTAAGTATTTTATAATACTGGCAAGAAGAAATACAAACTATGTGAATAAGCATTATTACATTGATTTTTTTTATAATTCTTTTAAACTCGATTAAAGGGGGCTCATAAGGTTGGTTTTTGAGATATATTCGAAAAAACCAGTAAAATACCCCCAATGAAGGTCTTTGTGATATGTTTACTCGGAAATACTAAACCTATTAAAAAACGGATAAATTTATAGCTAAAAGATTCTTAGTTCAGCTGATAAAGTTTCACAAACTCTATATAAGAGGTAGAGAAAAAATGACAGAAGTTGATATGGATTTTAGAATAGGCGGTAAAGCAGGACAAGGTGTACAGTCCATTGGCGGGATTTTAGTGAAAACTTTTGCGCGAGGCGGATATCATGTTTTTTCACATCAAGATTACGAAAGTAGGATTCGCGGTGGTCACAGTTTTTTTCATCTTAGATTGAGCGATAAACCAGTGTATACCGCTCCTAATAAAATCAACATACTGCTTGCGCTTGACGAACGAACAGTTGACATTCACAAAGATTTGCTTGTTGAAAAAGGCGTGATCATTCATGATGGAAAGCGGATTAAAGTTTCCCCAGAAGTAGAAAGCGCCCACGATTGTTTCGACGTTCCATTAGTGGATCTTGCAGAAGAAGCAGGTGGTAGACTTTACATCAATACTGTAGCCATGGGTGCTGCTTTGGGCTTAATTGAGTTCGATTTAGACATTTTAACTGACGTAATAGCCGAAGAATTCAAGAAAAAAGGAAAAGAGATAATAGATGCAAATGTGAAGGCGGCGAAGTTAGGATATGAGTTTACGCTAAAGAATTACAAAGGGACATGTTGTTACGTTATTAAATCTGATAGAACTGCTCCAAAGAGAATGTTAATAAATTCAAACGAAGCTATCGCGCTTGGTGCTCTTTTTTCTGGTTGTAAATTTGTAAGCGCCTACCCCATGACGCCAAGCACAAGTATTTGGGTTACTATGAAAGCTTTAGCCCACGATGATTTTGTGTTTGTACAACCTGAAGACGAGATTGCTGCAATAAATATGGCGCTTGGCGCTTCCTATGCAGGAGTAAGGGCTATGACTACAACGTCTGGTGGCGGTTTTGCCCTTATGAATGAAGGATTTAGTTTAGCAGGATCTACAGAAACCCCAATTGTTGTAGTTATAGTAAGTAGACCGGGACCAGCTACAGGGTTGCCTACTCGTACTGAGCAGGGCGACTTGGAATTTGCCCTTCATGCTGGGCACGGAGAGTTCCCTAGA
>JAECRX010000211.1 GCA_016292335.1 Candidatus Sifarchaeum subterraneum
ACCACGGAATACGATAGAAAAAACGCGATTCATCTCCCCCCTGAAGGGAGAGAGCATTCTCGCTCGAACCCTGTAATCCTCAAGCATGTTAAGAGTTGGATGCTTGGGAAATCTTTTCTTCCCATATACTTCTTCTTTTTTTAACAATCTAACGTGGATGGTCAATGTCATTTTTTTTAGTTTACTACAAAAAGAGTTACAACGAAAAACTTAATTATCCCATGATACTCTCACCAACTGATTTTTTTACCCAAAATGTAATTCACATGCCCATTCATGGAATTTAACGGAGGAAAAGCTATGCACGTAAGACCTAGAGGTACCTGTGCTTGTAGTGAAAAAAAATATCAGACAAAAGAATCTATTCTGATTGAACATATTTACAAAGACATATGGCAATGCCGTTTTTGTGGATCATATTGGAAAGAAAAGGAGAGTTATCCTTGGGAATTGACCCGTTATAAAGATTCGGGAATAGAAGATATACCTGAGGAAGAGAGGACCAATAAGATAAGAGGACTGATTTCAAGGGACGGAAGCCGTCCTTCTAAATGGGGAATGTTGGCAGAAGAATATCCAGAATTCGCAACATTCCTTAAAAAATATCTTATCTATCAAAAATTATTGGATGGTGCCGTTTACTGTTCTTGGGTATTGATAACCTTTAAAGATAAGGGGGCTGAAGTTTACCTTGATATTATGGAACCTGAAATTGGCGATGAATTCTTTCTTGATGTCCAACGATTCCTCATCTTCCTTGTTAAATATTCTCTTACCTTTTGGGGTGCTTTAGAAATCGGTAAAAAACAGCGATTAGAGATTATGTATACCCCCCTGTCGCAGCTATTGGAAGAGGGAGTCTTCTTCGATGGGGTTCCTCTGAATGAAGAGGCTAAAAGGGAGATAGAAAGTACTATTGAACTTCTTCAATATCCTAACGGAAAACCTGACGATTGTGACTGCAAGGACAAAGTTGAAGTTGCAAAAACCCCTTTGCCGGAGATATATATATATCAATGCAAAGATTGTAAGAGATACTGGCTAAAACAAGGTCAATGGATACCAGATCCGATGATGCCTATTTTTACTGGAAGATATTTATGGAAAATAGCTTCAGATGAGGATTTAAAGTTTCTTGGTTTCAAAAAATAAGAAAAAACAGCAGATACATATATCGAATAACAAACATTTGAAATCTTTTAAATCTTCAGTTCCTTACTTTATTGAGTATTGGGGACTCTTCTGAACCTTAGGCCATGCTTGCATCAATTTTTCACGTTCTTCTTCAGATAAGGGCCCAAGATCTTCGATCTGCATATGGAATGAATCAAACACGGTGGTGAGTTTCTTCCAATCAGGCACAAAGATTCGGCTAAACCATAGACGCCAACTGTCGATACCAAAATCATCCTCAAGTATTTCCTTGTATTTTTCAAATAGTTTTTCGGCAGTCTTATGTGCTTTGGGAAAAGGCCCTTCCTCCTCAGGCGCCTCTAAAAACATAATACCATCTGCGCCATTTGCAAAGGCATAGAGGATGTGTGACATTTTCAATCTTGCGTTGCTTGGAAGAGGTATAAACCTAACACTGCTGGGATATGTTATTCGCGAAATCCCAGCAATGTCTGCTGCGGTATACACAAGTTCTCTTTCCATAAACACCAGAATTTTCAGTTCAGCTGTCGAATCAGACAATATCCCTCTAATTTGTGCGTTTAATTGTTCTTCAGTATAAGCTTGTAAATCTATTGCGTTAACTGGGCATAAAGGAATACATAATCCACAACCTGAACATGCAATATCATTAATCACAGCTTTTTCATCTACAAGTGTAATAGCTTCTTCTGGGCATATCTCTATACACTCTCCACAACCATTACATAGTCCGGAGAGAACATAGGCCTTGTTTGGTTCGATTTCCTTTTTTGCCCGTACAAAATTCACAGCCTTAATTGCAGTTCCTTCGGCTTCAGAAACTGCAGTTTGTATATCTTTTGGCCCAGTAGCCATTCCTGCAGCAAAGATTCCCTCCCGTTTTGTCGCTAGCGGATCCAATTTTGGATGGCTCTCCAAGAAGAATTTATATTCGCTTAGTGGGACCTTTAATTTTTGTGCTAGTTCTTCAGTTCCTTTGCTTGGTAAGATTGGCGGACAGAGAACCACAAGATCTACATCATTCTCAACAATACGATTTATTAGCATGTCTTCTGCTCGGACTAGGAGTTTATCACCATCTGGAGTCGGCAGAATTTCAGATACTTTACCTTTGATGAAATTTACCCCTAATTCCTGTGCACGATGATAGAAATCTTCATATCTTGTCCCTGGTGCTCGAATATCGATGTAGTGAAGCCAAACTTCATCGATGTCTAACTTTCTTAAAAGTATAGCTTGTTTCAGAGCATAGAGACAGCACACAGTAGAGCAATATGGAACACCCTCAGTCTCATTTCCTTCAGCTTCTGCATTTCTCGATCCACAACAGAGCACATAGGCAACCTTGTTTACACTTTTTCCGTCTTTTGGACGAATGACTAGGCTGTTTGTTGGTCCTGTAATATCCAGCATTCGCTCCATTTGAAGAGATGTAAGGACATTTGGATGTTTCTTGTAAAGATATCTTCCTAAAACGCTTGGATCATAAAGATCAAAACCTGTTGTTAAAATTATTGCGCCTACATCTAACTCTCTAATTTTTTCTTCGTCATCTCTAATTATTGCATTTGCATTACATACCGTTTCACAGAGGCCACATTCTGTACATACATTTGCATCAATAACCGCAGCATTAGGAACCGCCTGAAGAAAAGGTCGGTATATTGCCTTTCTTGTCCCCAGCTCTTGATCGAATTCGCTAGGTACATTAACAGGGCAGACGGTAAAACAATCCCCACAACCAGTACACTTTTCGACATCAACATATCGAGGGTTCTGTCTTATCTTTACCTTCCAGTTTCCAGAAAATCCTGAGATGGAGTCTATTTCTGATAATGTTAAAAGGTGAATATTTTCGTTATCGTGAACATCACCGAGTTTTGGTGTTAAAATACATTGACTGCAATCAAGAGTAGGAAAAACCTTAGGATATTGAATCATATGTCCGCCTATGCTCGGTTCTTTTTCAATAAGATAGCAATCTAATCCATTTTCAGCTATACAAAGAGAAGTTATAATTCCTGCTATTCCTCCACCGCATACAAGAACTTTTGGTATAACATCGATTTCTTTTTCTTCAAGCGGTACTGATTTTTCTATCCTTTTGATTCCTCCGCGAATTAGATCAACAGTTTTAATCGTTGCCCCATTTGGATCGTTTTCATGAACCCAACTACATTGTTCGCGAACGTTAACAATTTCAAGAAGCGCTGGGTTCAAGTCAACCTCTCTAAGGGATCTTTGAAATTTCTTTTTGTGCATTTTTGGTGTACAACACGCTAAAACAAGTCTATTAAGCCCTTTTTCTTCGATTGCTTCTTTCATACGGTCTATTGCAGGCTCAGAACAAAGGTATGTTTGGACTTCCACCAGTTCTATATTTTCATTTTCAAGTTCCCTGGCGACTTTGTCAACATTAACGACATCAGAAATGTTACCGCCACATTCACAAATAAAAACACCAATCGAAGGTTGATTATCCACTGTCATTCATCCCTTTTTCATAACTCATCCAAGCAAAGATAAAGCACGGGAGAGTGTCTTTTCCCCTCTATACTCCGGAATTAAAATAGGTGTTTTTCTAGTAGCAGGAATTCCTGCCTCTTCTAACATCTTGACATTTTTTGTGACATGATCAAGGGACAATTTGCCAACAGTCGCATGTTTCGCATATTCTGTTGCATAAATACCCATTCTTCGTCCATATACGCAGTAATCAAGAATGGAATTGCCCATTAACCGATTCTTACCATGAACACCGCCAGTTGTTTCCCCAGCAGCGAAGAGTCCTGGAATACCTGTTTCAGTACGCTCGTTAATTACGATTCCACCATTCTGAAAGTGGAGTGTTGGGTAAACAAGGATGGGATCTTCTGTCATGTCTATATCACAACGTTGATACTTAATGTCCATCGCTGAAAATTCCTTTTTTATCGTTCCCTCACCATTAATGATGTCAATTAGGGGTGTATCAAGCCACACACCATGCATACCTGTGGGTGTTATAATTCCATTATTTCGCTCAACGCATTCTCTAATAATTGCTGATGATTCGACATCCCGTGGTTCTAATGGATAGACAAAGGCTTCACCATATTTATTTAATACCTGGGAGCCTCGTCCTCTCAATTTTTCAGTGCATAAAAGTCCTACGATTTGTTCGGGATAGGCTGATCCTGTGGGGTGATATTGGACGCTATCCATATCGATTATTCTAGCACCCACACGATGGGCAAGAACTAGGCCATCTGCAGTTGCCCCATAATGATTAGTTGTTGGAAACCCTTGAATATGGAGGCGACCAAATCCTCCGGTCGCAAGCAATGTAGCTTTCGCTCTTGTAATGCTGTAATCTTCTTTTTCCATATCCCAAAAAACAGCACCAGCAACTTTACCTGCATCATCCATAAGCAATTCAACAGCGCTTGTAAATTCCAACACGGGTATCTCTAAATTTATAACCTCGTCCATAATGGTTCTAATTATTTCCATGCCGGTGTAATCTTTACAAGAATGCA
>JAECRX010000212.1 GCA_016292335.1 Candidatus Sifarchaeum subterraneum
AATCATCAAAATATTAAAATCGAACGAAAAAATAATAAATTTTTAGTTTAGATGTATTTCGCTATTGAGATACAGACAAAGGAGGTTCAAAAATGAGGCCAATGACTGAAGGAAACTTGAAAAGTGCCTTTTCAGGTGAAAGCCAGGCCAATATGAGATACTTAATTTGGGCAGACAAAGCCGAAGAAGATAATTTTCCAAATGTTGCCAGACTTTTTAGAGCAATATCCTATGCTGAACAAGTCCATGCCACTAACCATTTTAAAGTTCTGAAAGAGATAGTTGGTCCTTCTTTAACAATCGCAATGGCTGGGTTTGGAATGGGTACTACATCAGAGAATCTTGAAGGTGCTATTGAAGGCGAAAATTTCGAAGTTACCGAAATGTATCCAGCATATAAAGCGGTAGCTGAACTAGAAGGAGAAAGGGGTGCTGTAAGGTCATTCGAGTGGGCAGAAGAAGCAGAAAAGATTCATGCAGGAATGTATACGAAAGCAAAACAGGCAGTAGCCTCAGGCAAAGATATAGAACTTGGACCAGTTCAGATTTGTTGTATGTGCGGATATACTGTAGAAGGAGCGGCTCCAGATAGATGCCCTGTTTGCAACGCACGGAAAGAGAGATTCAAGGCATTTGAATAGATAAAAAATGTGTTGCAATAAGATTAAAAATTTAGATTCAGCTCCACTTCGATAAAGGCAAGTGGCAATAATCAACATTTTTTAGAAAATTATAAAACAAAACAGATAATGATTTTTAGAAATACAATGACCCAGATGACAAATTTTAGGCCACAGATCAATAAAATATCTTCAATTTTTATGACAAATTGTGGCAACCAAGTGACATCCTCCTCCCTTTAAAAAGTGGAACATCTTGGGAGATGCATGGCTGAGGTTTTTAGAGGGAGAGCCGTGCTGAACCCACTTTTTTTTTCCTCTCTACTGAGATGGTAAAGGGCTGTTTCACGGCCACAATATGCCGTGAAAAAATATTGATAGCTGAATCTCAAAAGCATAAAGCTCGCGATTCTGCCAAGAGATCGAATCATCGAAATCATAAAAGGATAATGTGACAAAGTTAAGATAGAAAAGATAATTAAAAATCGATAGAGGAGAAGAAATGAAAAATCTGATAATTGATTGCAGTATTGCTGGTATTTCCGGTGATATGTTACTTGGTGCTTTAATTGATCTTGGAGCTGATTTCAACACAATTCATCAATTTGTTCAAAATATAAAAGATTTCACCGACGAACTGAATAAAATTGATTTTAAAAGGAAGAAAGTTCAAAGAGGTGGAATCACAGCAACAAAAATAGATGTATTTTGCGAAGAAACAGTTTCTGAAAGACATACCAAAGAAATGAAATATATTTTAGAAAAATATTTAGAAAGCGCTGACTTATCAAAAAAGGCAAAAGATTTTGCAAAAAATACCTTAAATACTATCATAAATTCAGAAGCAAAACTTCATAACCAAAAAGAAAACCATTTGCATTTTCATGAAATGGGATCATTCGATACCTTAATTGATATCATCGGTGTGACTGTGGCTTTGGAGGACCTTGATTTTTTTGAAAAATGCAAAACGTATTCAACTCCTGTTGCAGTAGGAGGAGGAAATTTCAAATTTTCACATGGTTTGTTTCCAGCACCAGCACCAGCCTCATTAGAAATTTTAAAATCATTTAAATTTCCTATGAAAGGTGGACCAGTAGAAAGTGAGCTTGCAACCCCAACTGGAGTAGCATTATTAGTTAACCTTGTTGACGAGATAATAACTTTTTATCCTTCAATAAAACCCCTAGGAATTGGTTATGGTGCAGGTTCAAAAAAATTTCCTGAAGTTCCAAATCTTTTAAGAATTATTCTTGGGGAGCCTCTTGAACAGATCTTTTGGGAAGATGAAATTTACGTTCTTGAAACAAATATTGATGATGTCACAGGAGAAATTATTGGTTTTGTTGTTAAAAAAATGATGGAATTAAAAGGAGTTCGAGATGTAAATATAATTCCTATGATCACTAAGAAAAATAGGCCTGGACATATAATAAAAGTCCTCGTGGATAAAGAAAATATCAAAAAAGCCTCAGAACTATTAATGCGTGAAACCGGCTCCCTTGGGTGTAGATACTATCGTTGCGCACGAGATATAGTATATAGGGAATTGATCCCTTTTTCCATTGAAATCAACAATGATGTTTTTGAAGTTAGGATAAAAATGTCTAAAGATAGAGAAGGGAACATTCATAATATCAAGGCCGAATTTGATGATTTAAAAAGAGTCGCAGAAAAAACTGGGATTCCACTTCGTGAATTGGCACGATATATTGAGGATCAATTTGTTAAAAAAGTTCTTAATTTGAGTTAGCCCAAGTTTCTTCCCTTAAGAGGTCGTTTAGTGTTTTGAACTATTTGGATTGAAGAATTCATACAAGATATCTTCTTCTAAATGCAACAACAATTCTTCGATGTTACGTTCCACATTGACTCTTTGTGTCTTCTTGATTGATATTTGCTCAGAGTCTAGAGCACCTTTGTACCAATGTTTTAAGAGCCCTATATGAGAAATAAATCCCGTATGAAGAAGTTCGTGTAAGAAGTTAATCCATCGAGTTACTTTTTTATTTTGTTCCACAGGTGAATATTTTCTTCCCACCTTTTTTTTCATTTTCTTCATTTTTTCCGCAATCCAATTATTAATCTCTTCTTTGCTCAATCCCTTTTTTTTTAGGTTCTTAAATTTCTTAGAATGTAGTAAAGCCTCATACCTTTGACTAGTAGATAAAGAACCTAACACGGTATCACAGTCACAATGACCTTTGGTCGCACTAAAATACAACTCCCCAGGTCTTAGTTGGGATATAACATGGTTGTTGTTCA
>JAECRX010000213.1 GCA_016292335.1 Candidatus Sifarchaeum subterraneum
GAACAGATCGGATCACTAACTATATGAATAAAGAGGTTTAAAAACACCACGGAATACGATAGAAAAAACGCGATTCATCTCCCCCCTGAAGGGAGAGAGCATTCTCGCTCGAACCCTGTAAGATGAATTTCAAAGAAGAATATGACGTTCTTTCGGAAATAGGTATGGATATATATTCATGAGTTAAGATGGAGAACGGGCATATAGTGTACCCTAATCTTTCTGGCAATATATAAAGCAGCAGCAAAACCACTCGGATTCTTCTTAGAGCTATTTGGCTTATCAAGGATCTCTTCGGCATTTTTTTTCAAAAAAAATTGTGAGACCTTGGACTTTTTAATGTTCTACGTTTTATTTTTGCTGCTAAATTGACCGAAGAAAGTGAAGCAAGGTATTACTCGCGCAAAAAAGATTATATAACATTTATATTGAATAAGTCTTTACAATTCATCACATTTTAATAACAGGCTTAAAACGAGAAAAGGAGGAAATTGAAAGTTGGAAATTAAGAAAATTACTATACTTGGTGCAGGAACTATGGGGCATGGTATTGCTCAAATTGCCGCAACAGCAGGATATGAAATAATTCTAAGAGACATCAAAGATGAATTTCTCAAAGAAGGATTAGATAAAATTAAGTATCGTCTCAATAGGAATGTAGAAAAAAATCGAATGACGCGGGAAGAAGCAGATGAAGCATTTTCAAGAATCAAAGGAACAACAGATTTAAATGAAGCCTGTAGAGACCCCGACCTCATAATAGAAGCAGTACCAGAAGACATGGAGTTTAAAAAAGGAGTTTACAGAGAAATTGACCCACTCTGCCCAGAAAAGACTATTTTTGCGTCAAATACTTCAGCATTAAGTATTACTGAGATGGCTTCAGTTACGAAAAGACAAGACAAATTCATTGGTATGCATTTCTTCAATCCTCCACAAATAATGAGACTAGTCGAGGTCATTCGGGGGGTTGAAACATCTGATGAAACGACTGAAATTATCAAGGATCTTGCTAAGAAATTCGGAAAAACACCAGTTGAGGTGAATGATTTCCCAGGCTTCGTAGTAAATCGAATAGCCTTCCCCATGATAAACGAAGCAATATTCGCACTTCAAAACGGAGTTGCTACAAAAGAGGGAATTGACAATGCCATAAAACTTGGTTTGAATCATCCTATGGGACCTTTAGAATTAGCAGATATGATCGGGCTCGACGTATTATTGGCTACTGTATTAACACTTTATGAAGAGTACAGAGATTCTAAATATCGACCGGCTCCATTATTAATTAAAATGGTAAGAGCAGGACATCTTGGGAGAAAAACAGGTAGAGGATTTTACGAGTATTATTAGTTAAGAAGGGATACTTATATCCTTTCATACACCACATTTTATTAGTGATACTTATGTCCACTATAGTCTAGTGAAAAATAATCTCGAAATAGGCCACTTGAAATCGACTAGACGTCAAGGAAGATTGCTATTTCATTTTATTCAATGGCCTATCTAGGCTTTTTCTCACAAAAATATCTTTTTTTGATTTTATCGAGTAATGGACATTAAAAATTAGGTTATGGGCTTAACAAAATTAAGGGACGAGTAAATTTGTTTCACAAAGTCTAAAAAAAAATATTAGACATAAAGTATCTACCTGAGAGTGGTTGTTTCAGGTAGAATCCTTTTTTCTATCAAATGATAATTTTCTGTTATATGGGATGTCCTTTCGATCGAACTAGATGAATATCATTGGGAGAACCTCTCACACTTAAGGGATGAGGTCTCTCACAACAGGCCCTATATATGGAACTGAATAAATTTGAAAATATTCTAGGGCAAAGACACCACCAAGTAATATTATAATCAGTAATATAATAATCCCGATGGCTTTACCAGCACCCATTTTTACATCAACTCCATTAATTTTGCGTAAATTATGAGATCTTTTCATATATAAATGTAATTAGACTCTATTAAAATATTTCAGACTCTACGAGCATCCAAAAGAATAATCTTTTTTTCCTTAGAGAACCGTGATCACTGAAACAGTGTTTAGCAATGCAAGATCCTACGAAAATGAAAAATATCTATTTATACGAGAATTGAGGTGGTATATAGCAAAGGGCACCCCACAGACACTGAATTGAAATAATGTGTTTATGGAACTAAAATTGTAGCTTGAATTAACTGCTAAATCATCGTTTTATCATTAATTAGATCTTTGTTTTTTTTTCAAGATCTTATCCAAAAAATAGATTGCACAAAGAAAAAGCATGAATGCTGGAAAAACATAACCCAAAATAAATGAAGAGATTGAATGTCCTATTAAAAGGTCATGAACTTTTTCAAAAACAACTCTCTCTTCAATCAAAATTTCCATATGAAGAGATGAATTACCCAAGTTATATGGATTTGCTGAAGTTTGTATGAAATAAATTGTAATGTTAAAAGTATGATTTCCCGCTACTGCTTTAATTGTTGTCACATTTCTATCAAGATATTCTCCAGAAGTTTTTACAGTTATCTCTATACTTCTGAAAACTTGGCATTTAATTTCTATTTTTTGACTTTCCTGCCAACCTAATTTTTCAGGAAAATTGACTTCGATTTTTCCAATGGTTCTAAGCCAAAGAAAAATATTCTTTGCTAGATTGAAATTGCTAACGTGAGAAATACAATCATCAATGAAAATATGGTCATCTGCAATTACAGCAACTCTTCCTTTCTCTATTTTTGATATTGCAGTAATTACATAATGTTTTCCTTTTTCTATTTTCATAATAATTTTTTTCGCAGGTTCTTCAACATTTAAGCTAGCCCGAGGTTCTCCAGCCCGAATTTTACTGATATTATTTGTTATAGGGGGAAATTTCCAAATACTATTTGTATGCCCGCTTGATGGATGTTCTTCTTTGTATGTAATTCCAGAGAATTCTAAATAATTTGAATATGCGTCAGGTTGATTATCGCCGATAAATAATAGGGATCCGCCTTTCTTTACATAAGATTCAACTTCAAAAGCTGAATCTTTATCATAAAAAGGTTCAAATAGGATGAAAATGTCGTAAGCTTGTAAATTATCGAGTGAAATTTCTTCATCCTCATCAAGCCAAGAAATCTCAGCTTCATTATCTCGGAGCCAATTGAAAATCTTATGTAACGAAACATTCCTTGATTTAACTTTATCCACGAGAATTTTTACTCCATCAAATTTTTTTATTTCATTGTCTTCTCCTATTTCTGCTATTTTTTCTTGTCCAGCTGTTTTAGTGGGAGGTAATAAAAATAGTATTAGTAGGATTAAAAATGAAATGACTTTTACGTTGAACTTCATTTACGAGGATTCTCCTTAATGTTCAAAAATCTTAAACTTTTCTCTTAGAGCTTCTGGCCACCAGTTCCATTTTTTCATCAACATCATAATTGAGGGAACAAGAATTAATCTGACAATAGAAGCGTCCAAAAGCACTCCTAAGGCTAGAGCAAATCCAACTTCAACAATAATCCATTGCCTTGAAATCATAAGAGTTCCAAATGCAGCAGCCATTATACTTCCACAGGCTGTTATTATTGTTCCTGTTTTTTCTAACGCTTCCATCATTGCTTCTTCGTCATCTAATCCTTTGTTAACTTCTTCACGCATTCTACTCACGAGAAAAATGTCATAATCCATTCCGAGCCCCAACAAAACAAAAAATAGCAATATTGGCACAATCCAATAAACCCCGATTCCAATCTGGGTAACAAAAAGAACAACTCCAAACCCCAATATCCAGCTTATCGAAAGTAATATGGTCAAGATTAGCCTAAGAGGGGTAAACACAGAGGCGAGCAAGAAGAATAAGACCAAAAAAATACCAATAAACGCGAATGCAGCCATCATCGGTAGTTCACTATTAACCATTGTTTTCATATCGTAAGTAGAGGCTGTTGATCCGCCAACTACAATATCAGCTTCTTTAAGTTCCGCATTTTCTTTTTGGAAGTCTTTCAACATTTGCCTGATTTCCGCTGTTAATTCAAGAGATTCTTGGGAGAGGGGATGTTGGTCAAGGGTAACATAGATGATTGTTGTGTCATTGTCATCGGAAATGAAGGAGGACATTTGGTCAAAAACTGTTTCGTTGTCTTCGTAATCCCAATAATCGATTTGTTCGCCCAATGGTCTTGTTACACTTGAAACATTTTTAACACCAGTTGTGTTTAGTAAACAGATACTAAGATTATCAAGTGTTTGAAATATTGAAACATTCCAGAGCGTTTGATTCTGGTTTCGGATTAATATTTTAGTGGGTTGAATTTTCCCTGCCCCAAATTCATCTGAAATAACTTTGAATCCGTTCTTTGAATCTGTCTCTGGTAAAAATTCTATAAAATCATAAGATGTTTTGATATTAATTGCGAGATAGATAAGAGGAGCTGAAATTATCATAATTATAAGGAAGTAATGTTTTGATCTCTTCGTAATTTTTTGGCCAATTCTTCGAAGCCTACTTCCACTTTTCTTTTCCGGATTTACCCTTTTGTCTAAAGATCTTGGCCACCAGATCAGATCACCAATAACTAGTAAAATAGATGGGACTAGGGTGAGTGCTGCGATTAATGATGTAAAGATTCCTACAGTCAATGCAATGGAGAACATTCTCAAGAATCCAAAGGACGAAAGAGACATCGATCCAAAACCTATCATCACCGTCATGGCACTTGATGCCACAGCCTTTCCTGTGTGCTCAATAGTAATCCGAATTGCTTCCTTTTTGTTTTTTCCTTTTCCTAGTTCTTCTAGATATCTCGACATAAGGAAAATACAATAATCTGTTCCTGCCCCAAACATACTTGCTGTCAAATAATTCAAGAAGGTGTAATGAATCTTTAACCCAATTAGAAACAGTATAAAAATAAAACCTTGGGCAACTATTAGTGCAATACCAATAGATGCCAATGGGACTACAGGAGATAAAATAGATCTGAGAATGAGAAATAAGAGGATTAATACTAAAACTATTGTTACCACGTCCATATACACGGTCTCTACGGCGGATACCTCTCTCATATCCTTTTCAAAGGCAGCGTCACCAGTTATATACGTTTCAACATCACTTAAGTCATATCCACTCTTCTTCATATCTTTCTTTGTTATTTCAATGTTTTCACTTATCTCATCAATACTATCTGACACCTTATCTGATTCTTCACTAAATTCCACATTAATAAGAGTTGTATCGTTATCTTTACTAATGTAAATGTTAACAAGCCCATCAGGTATGTCTAAAGGATTTTCGGAAATGAGTCTCTCTGTATAGTTTGCAGCTAATATTTCAAATTCTTCATCAAACCATTTCTCATCACCACTTTCACCTAAATCATATACATCGAAAATTAAATCCATAATAAAATCTTCATCAACTTCAACGCTAGCAGAATCATCACCAATAAAATCAGAAATTGATAGGTCTTCAAAAAGTATTTCAAGAAGGTCTTTATCGTAATCCCAAGTGTTTTTGAGACTTGTAAAATCGTCATGGATTTCTTCTATTATTGCTGTTACATAATTAACAGAAAGAGTCGAGATAGATGCTGGTATATATGAAGACATGACAAAAGTCGTGTCGTTAGTTTTAAAATCTGCTCCAATTCCGTAAACCATTTCAAGAAGCGGACTCATCTCTTGAGGAAAAAGTCCTCCAGCAATCAGGCTATCAATTACATTGTCAACATAAGTCTCCTGATTTGTTACATTCGGAAAATCATATACATTGAAATTTTTTAATAAAGTGTAAGTATGATTAATTTTTGCTAAAGTAGCATTGTTATAAATGTGGGTCTTATTTGGATTTGCTCCCATTCCCCAAGCAATATATGAAATATGTCTCCATTCTGGTTCATATATAGTTCCTATGTAATCTGCCTGAGTTTGGTTGCTCGGATCACATCCCTCTGGAAAGAAGGTTGTATTGTTTAGCAATTTGTAAATATCATAGAACGTTGTATTGAAGGATCTATACAAGTCGCCATACCATGTTTCATTTTCCATTATTGCTCGGATGGTAGAATTACTACTACGGATTTTAGAATTATCTCCCAAATGAAAAATTTCATCATAAAAAATTATCTCATTTGCTGTTAATCCTGATGTGAGCATTCCAAGCATATCGGTTTGAGGCGTTGGGGAATAACTAGATTCATTATAAATATCCATTCTTGGATCCCAAACGCCATAATAAATTTCAGTTGCATTACCATTTATAAACGTGGTCATATTTGCCTCTACAGCTAGGTTATAGTAATCTGAGTCAGTTGCATTGACTCCCAAAAAATAAGTGTCAATTGTCAGTTCTATAAGAGTCCATTCTTCATCTCCAAGAAATTCATTTAGTCCATCTTCTATCGTTTCATTATCAAGATTCATTGCATCTACTGCTTCATACATTGACATATTTTCTCCGAATTCATCGTGTGTGTCCTCTATTGAGTCTATTAATCCTTTATAGACTTCCTCGTAGTATGTTTGGTACAAACTTTCATTAAAAGAAAAAAA
>JAECRX010000214.1 GCA_016292335.1 Candidatus Sifarchaeum subterraneum
AAAATGGTTGATAGAGAAATTATAGCAATACTCACTGATTTCGGTACTAAAGAAGGTTACGTAGCTGCTATGAAAGGTATAATTTTAAAAATTTGTCCTAAAGCAAAGATCATTGATATTTCCCACGATATACCTAGGCATGATATTTTCCACGGTGCATTTGTTCTAGCACAGGTTGAACCATATTTTCCGAAAATGAAAACTGTTTTTATTGGAGTAGTTGATCCTGGCGTCGGCACAGAAAGACGTGGTATTGTGATTGAGGGCAAAGAAAATATCTTTATTGGACCTGATAATGGTTTACTCTCGCTTGCTGCTGAAAACAATGGCGTAAATAGAGTTTTTGAAATTGCAAATCCAAGCTTAATGTTGGATAAAGTATCTCATACATTCCACGGTCTTACAATTTTTGCACCAATTGCCGCATACATTGCAAATGGAATAGATATTAGTTCTATTGGTCCTCAAATTTCCGATTACGAGAGAATTACGATCCCACAAATAAAAATTATGAATAAAAGTATCTATGGGGAAGTAATACACATAGATCAATTTGGAAATATTATAACGAACATAGAAATGAAGGATCTTCAATTAATTGATACAAATTATGGTTCAAAAATCAAAATAAACTTTAAAGGGGCTACACTAATTTTTCCTTTTGAGAAATCCTATAACTACGTTGATCCCGAGAAAACAGTATGTGTTATTGGAAGTTATGATTATCTTGAACTTTCAATAAATAAAGGCAATGCAGCGAAAGTTTTGGGAGCTGAAATTGGAGATAAAATCATTATTACAAGATTCGAGTAAGAATGCCCTCCGATTGGCGGGGAGATGAACCATGTCTTTATTAAGTATTCCGCAACATTGTTAAATCTTGTTGCTCAGAATTTTGATGATCCATTACGATCCGCGGTTGTTGCTCGGTGAGCCAAGGTCACTGTTGAGCAACGAGGATGGCTGGATTCCAAATAGCATCAGAAATATTCAAGAAATTTCTTATAGATTCTTGCTTTTTCGTCTTTGGATAACCTATATAATCTTTCAACAATAAGTTGAGGCATAGATCTTGCTAAATAATTAAATTTTGGATTCCTATCAACAATTAATTCCAGATTCTCATCGAGGCCTCTGGCTTCAATACCATCCACTCGCACGCCTTCACCCTTGATAAATTTCGTTATTTCTTCCGCTAAGTGGCTGACAAAGACAGCGCAATTTTTTTCATTTTGATCGAACATTTCTAAAATTCCTGCAATTATCTTTGCCGCAGCTCCAGGTTCTGTAATGCTTTCAAGCTCGTCAACTAAAACAATTTTGGATTTCTCACCAGAAATTATCTTTGAGAAGGTTTCCAGTGCATTTTCAAAGGCACCTGCATCTAATGTCCCTTTCGATTTCGAAAAATAGTATATTTCATCAAATAAGCCTACATTCGAATTTTTGGCGGGAATTGGAAATCCAGTTTGTGCCAGCATGATGATTTGGGCTATTAATTGCAAACAACAGGTTTTTCCACCGCTATTTGCACCAGAAAGCAAAACTACTCTTTCTCTGTTTGTACCTTCAGGTCCTGAAATATTTCCAACCACATAAGATATGGGAACAACTTCAAGTTTACCTTCTAGTCCTTCTTTTTGCAAAAAGATATTTTTGCAGTTTTCAAATCTAAGTCCCACAAGCTCAGAGCCAATATTAGGGGTACTTAGTTCGTAATCAAGTGCAAATCGACCGATGGAAAGAAAAAGATCAAATTCTAGCAATGTATCAACAGATCTTCTAATAGGTTCAATGTGCTCGAAAAGATTATCTGCTAATCCCTTTTTAATAAAAAATTCCTCAATAGTTTTCCTTCTTCTAATATTTTCTTCAAGTTCTCTTTGTTTTTCATCCGATATTCTGACAGGATATGTCATTTCCCGAGTAAAAAGTCCCTCAACCCATGATGCTTCTTCATCCTTTAATCTAAGTTCCTCTATTATTTTTTCTTCCGCTTTCTCTATTGTGTCAATGATGAGTTCTTCTATTTCATCGGGTAAATAGTGTGTAACTTGAGTTGGACCATGTTTTGATTCCCTGAGAAGCTTGAGAACCTGTTCACCTTTGATCGTAACACTGCTTTTAGTAATTTCTTCTGAGATCCTTGAATTTGCCCATGCTTCTGTGTCAGCTATTATTCCGTCAAGTATATTTACTGTGGTTCTAAACCTATCTAGTCTGTCTTCAATCCCTTCTGCAATATTTCCATCAGTTGTTAACTTTTTGATTAAGTTTCTAACAATTGCTAATGAATCTTCATTAATTTGCTGTAAGAAGAGGTTAATAGTCTCATCGTCTCGAAATTCAGCTAATTTAGCTACTAAATCACATGCGTTCTCAATTGTTGAATAATTATTTGAATAAAACCACAATATTACCTCTGGGATTATCTTTTCAAAATCTGAATCGGATGAGATGATTTCTACATTTTCAGCATAATCTAGGGTACTGTCATAATAACCATCTTTCGATACAAAGGTCAGGAATTCATAAGATTGGATATAGTCCCGAAGAGGTTCTTCTGGTTCGACTAATAAAATACTACAAAACATCTCATAACCTTTTTCCTTGAATTTTCTGAAAAATTCCACATCATTTGTCAAGATTATTCTATCGGTTATCTTTTTCCAATATCGCATAGGTCCTATTGTTTTGAGTTTTTTCAAAAAACTAGATAATTCTTGGATCTTCCCTTTCCCTAATTTTTGAACTAAGTCTATTGATTTAGAAAAATAAACATGTCTTTCTATAATTGTGTTAATTCTATTCTTTCCCAAAGGAAAATACAATGTAAGTTTGTTTCTTGCATACTCGGTGTTCGTATATCCTCTTATTATGTTGATGATTGAATCAAGCATTTCAATTCCGTCTTCTGTGCGAAGAACATCCTCTACACGGATTCCTTCCTGAATTTCTTGCATCTTTCTAATTATTGTAATTGCAAGCCTTTGTCCTATTCCAGGAATAGCTGTTATTCGCGCAAGATCTGCATTTGAAATTGCCCATAAAGCTTCCTTCTCTGACCCAAAGTGTTCTATTAGTTTTCTTTCTACTGTTGGGCCGATTCCAGGGATTTCACTTAGTTTCTCTATCTTTCTAGTTTCTAGAATTTTTTCCACCTTTTTTAAGCTGAGTTTCAAGAATTAGGTGTAGACATATTATCAAGGAACACTATTAACATCATTTCTTTCAATTACAATTGTAAAATTTGGATTCCTTTTAAGGATTAATTTCACTATTTTTAATTATTTTCAAAGCCTAATTCAAATAAATCTAGTGAAGTAAGATGGAAGAAGAAAAATTTGAATTTGAGATACGATTTCCCATAAATAAAATTGAAGAATTTACTCAACGTATCAAAAGTTTGGAAGGAGAAGTTTTCCGCAATTATTCTTTCTATGATCACATATATATTCCTCTCAAAGTAAATAAAGAAGAATGGGATCTGATAAAGAAGGTCTTAAGGATAAGAGAATGGTTTAAACCGGAGAAGATGGTCGAGATTCTTTTTTCTAAAGTATCGATCATTCAAGAAGATAATATGAAGTTTAAACGTTCTAAATATCCTCAAGGTAAAATAAAGTTATTTAAAGGGAATCTTGAAACAGCAAAAATGCTTCTTAATGATTTAGGATTTCACCATTGGTTCACTGTGAAAAAATTGGCGGGACAGTTAATAAAAATAAATAGGCCCTTCGAATTCGTTGTAGCAGTAGAAAAAATTGAAAAAGTTGGGTGGATGGGAGAAATTGAATTTTGGGGGAAAAATTCTAAAGAGGCAAAGAAATCCTTTAAACTTATTATTGATACACTAGGAATATCCTCCAAAGAAATCATCTTTAAAACAATGCCAAGAATTGTTGCAGAAAAATTAAGTCTAATTTAGTTTTCCAATTTTATCCCTGTGCCTTAAATGGTGCATATAGAAATTAGATGCAAAATAATAGGAGCAAGAACTAAATTTAGACAAAAATAGCTCTAAGAAATTGTATTAATGGGCGGGGTGGTTAAATGAAGAAATTTCAAGGAATCTTTCCTCCTACAATCACACCATTTTCGAAAGATGGAAAAGTTGATGAGGACGGGTTAAGGAAAAATATTAACTTTTGGATCGAAAATGGTGTTCATGGTCTTGTTCCAAATGGCTCGAATGGAGAGGCAATAAACCTGACATTTGAAGAAAGAAAGCAAATATTAGAAATAGTGGTAGATGAAACAAATGATCGAGTTCCAATCATAGCAGGAACAGGGGATAGCAGTACCGATCGTGCAATTAAACTAACAAAGACCGCACTAGACGTTGGCGTTGATGCTACTTTGATAGTCACACCCTTCTATTTTCAGGTGAACCAAGAATCAATTTTTGAATATTACTCTGACATAGCTAAAGCTTGTGACATTCCTATATTTCTTTATGCGGTTCCAAAATTCACTGGCCTTGAAATAGAACCATCTACAGCAAGCAAACTTGCTGAAACGTATGATAACATTGTAGGAATAAAGATGAGCATCGTAGATGCAAGAAAAATTTCTGATATGATCCACCTTACAAGAAATTTAAATTTTCAAGTTTTAAGTGGAAGTGGAAGTAGTATATATCCGACTCTAGCTCTCGGAGGGAGCGGCGCGATAGTAGCAATATGTAATGTGGCTCCAAAATTATGCGCCAATGTTTATAATGATTTCATAAAAGGAGATGTCATTAAAGCAAGAGATATCCAATTAAAATTGATTCCTTTAGATATTGCTTTAACAGTGAAATATGGAATTCCTGGACTTAAAGTTGCTATGGAAATGTTAGGTTTACCTGCCGGTATACCAAGAAAACCTCTACTTCCTGTCTCAGCAGATGTTAGAAAGGCAGTAAAGAATTATTGATATACTTAGAACTTATTGATCAAAAATAGCTTTCAAGTAAAATTTAAGGATTTTTTGAGATATTGAATTTTTTAGTTTATTATTCATTATTATGAACTAGACTCAAGAAATACTTTTCAAAAGATTTAAAAATTCTTTAAACTGTAAACAATATGCCAGAGAATTCA
>JAECRX010000215.1 GCA_016292335.1 Candidatus Sifarchaeum subterraneum
TCCGTTTTGGGGTTGTATGATCACTTGGTCTTTCAACGTGTCCTTCAGTATATCCCCCAGCATTTATCATCCTTTCCATTTCGAACGCTGCAAGAACGTTCTCATAAACTCCGTATCCATATTCAAGATGTGGTGTAGGGTCATATAAATCGTATCCGATGGCTACTATGATTGTTCCTACATCTAACTCCACTATTTCAGGCTCTTGGTTGAATACAATCGCTTCTGGTTCACATGCATCTATACATAACCCACAACCGATGCATGCTTTATCATCAATCGTTGCTTTTAATGGAACGGCTTGGGGAAAGGGGATATAAATTGCCTTTCTCATTCCTTTGTTTGCATCAACTTCATGAGGAAGTTCTATTGGACACACTTCAGCACACAAGTTGCATCCATTACACTTTTCCACATCCACATATCTGGGTTTCTGTTTGATTTTTACCTTAAAATTCCCAACGAATCCGGCTACATCTTCTACTTCTGCATATGTAAGTAGTTCTACGTTAGGGTGATTCGCTGCATCCACCATTTTCGGCCCTAAAATACAAATACTACAGTCATTTGTTGGAAAGGTTTTGTCTAAAGCTGCCATATGTCCTCCAATACTGGGTTCTTTCTCAACAAGATATACTTTGAAACCATGATCACCCAAGTCAAGTGATGTTTGAATTCCCGATACACCTCCACCTATCACCAAAGCAACCGGTTTTACATCGACTTCAAACGTTTCCTGAGGTTTTAGAAGCGCTGCTTTAGCAATCGCCATTCTCACAAGATCTTTTGCTTTATCAGTCGCGTCTCTCGGTGTACTTTGATGTACCCAACTGACATGTTCACGGATATTGGCCATTTCAAATAGATAGCGATTCAGACCCGCTTCTTCCACGCACCTTCGAAAGGTAGGCTCATGAAGACGGGGGGTACAACTTGCAACAACAACTCTATTTATATTCAAGTCAGGATTCTGCAAGTCTTCCTTAATGACATTTTGACCGTCACTACTACACGCGTAACGATAATCTATAGAATGCACAACATTTGGTAACGTTTTTGCATATTCGGCAACTTCTTTACAATTTACTACACCTTGGATGTTAGCTCCACAGTGGCATATGTAAACACCTATTCTCGGTTTTTCTTCTTTTTTTTCTTCCATTTAACAGCCTCCAATTCACCCTTGAGGTTCTTCCTTTATTTTCTTTATTATTTCTTTACCAGCTTTTTCGGGATTTTTTAAGGGAGGTGCGAGTGCCAATCTGACGGTTCGTGTTTTTAAGGCTTCTTCTGCCTTTAAAATCCGATTTGACATGTCCTCAATTAAATTTGGATCGATGTTCTTTAGTTCATCTGGAATTTCTAATACTTCTTCTTCGACAATTTCTCCTTCCTCTGCTACAGCAACGGCACCGATGGTAATTACTCGCATTAGGGCCGTACCAGGAGTGATCTTTTCTGTAATAAGCTCAATGGCATCTTGAGGACATATTTCCAAACAATCACCGCATCCATCACATAACTCAGAATTCAAGACAAATGCCATGCCATTTTTTACCTGTATAATAAAATCTTCGTATTCTGGGATACCCGAATCTATCTTAGATGCGTGTATTGGGCAAATGATAACACAACAGCCGCAACCATTACAAAGTTCTTCGTCTATCTTCAAAGAGTAAACCATTCCTATCCCTCTCCTATTTTCAAACTTTCAAGAACTTGTTCCCATTTTTGGGTCCAAGGAGCATTTTGTTGAGCTTTATTTATGTTTACGCTGTTTCTAAAAATTTTTATGGCGTTTACCGGGCAATTATGTTCACATGCACCGCAAAAAATACAATATTCTTCCTCGATTTTTATTTTTTCGCCGATTTGAAATGCTTTCTCTCGAGGAGGCATTGAAATGCAGGATGTTGGGCAAATTTTAACACATACCTCACAAGCTTCACACTTTTCTTGGTTTACTTCTATTGACCCTTCGAACGGTTTGGTTACTTTTATTGCATCTTCGGGAGCCTTATCTGCACATCGACCGCAATAGACACATTTTTCTTCTTCAATTTCAATGTCGTATTCCCCATTTTTTTCTATGAAGTGAAACGCCTCTGTCGGACAGATTTCTTCTATTTCTTTCCAAATTGTTTTGCTCTCCTCAGTAAATTCAATTTTATCTTTATTAATAGTAATTTCCTTTTTTAGAGTTGGATAACTATCTACTTCGGATATAGGCTCATCATTGATTATTAGGTCAATTGCATAAAAAGGACATGTGGTGCATATGCCACACAGGGTGCATTTTTCTTGCTGAAATGTAACCTTTGGGGTATTTTCAACGACTTCCCTTGAAATGGCCCCAACAGGGCCTAGTTCAATAACTTCAAGTGGACAAAGGTCGGTACATAACCCACAACCAACGCATTTGTCAAGTTTGTAAATCAAAGTTCTTTTTTCTCTGGGTCCTGTACGTTCAAGCTTAATTGTTTGGTCGTTCTCAATAATTCTTTCAACCTTGATTTCCATATCTAAAAACACCTTCAAGTAGCAATTGATAAAAATAAAACAAGTTATGCCAGCCCAAGTTTTTTCAAGACTGGGGTAACTTTTGATCTGTGAAATTTTAATCCAAGTCGAGAACTGGATATACCTAACGCTAAACCGAGTAATTCTAAATAATAGAACACGGGCAGATTATATCTCTCTTTAAATTTCCGATTAATTTGAAGTTGCCCGATATCATAACTGATGAAGCAAAATGGACAAGATAAAGTCATACAATCTGCTTTACTCCTCTGGATTTCGTCAAGTTTTACTTTTGCCAAGGATAGTGCTTCTTCTTCCTTTTCTTTGGCTGTATTTCGAAGTCCTGCTCCACAACATAACATTTTTTCCAGATATGGAACACTTTGTGCCCCAAGAGCTTCAACAAGTTCATCGAGAAATGTAGGACGTTCTGGATTTCCAAATTGAATAATCTCACTTGGTCGAACACTATGGCAGCCATAGTGAGTTGCAACTTGTAAACCTTCAAGTGGCATGGATATCTGGTTTTCAATTTCCTTTGGGCCGATATCCTCATATAAAACTTCGATTATATGTTTTACTTGAATATTTCCCTTGAATTCCTTATCAACTTCGGATAAAATCTCGTTGACTTCATACTTAAATTCCGGACCATTATTTAGGACGTGATTTGCTGTCTTAAGTGTTTCATAGCAACCAATGCAAAGAGTGAGGATGTCTAAATTCATTTCTTCTGCAATACACAAATTTCTCGCTGCCAAAGCCAGCCATGTCTTATAATCAATAGACTGTATCCCAATTGGATCTGGGCAGCAACCTGCACCGTTCATTTCTACAAGTTCGATGCCCAATTTTTCCATAACCCTTCTAGAGGATACTTCAATAAAAGGAAGTCTTAGAGGAATGAGACAGCCAAGAAAGAGTGCGAATTTTGTCATATTTCTATAACCTCTTTTCTTTTTCTCTTTTTGAATTCAACCAACCAGTTGGTCAAACTTGGTCTTCTTGATGATTTTTTGAATTTCTTCGATATTAGGCGGTAAGAATTCCATTAACCCCAGCTCGTCTCTTCTTCTTTTAATAGCTGGAGAAATAGGAACAGTGAGGCCGGTTTCAATTATTTGATTTGACTCCTTCTTCAATGAGTCTGGTAAATTTCCTTGTTGTGCTGCAATATTTTTCACTTCAACAAAAAGATGGGAAGGGGCTACATTTTCAGGACATCTCTCTAAACAGGTATGGCACATTGTACAAAACCAAATAGAAGGATCCATGAAAACATCCTCTATTTTTTCTTTTTCTCTGGTTGCCAGTTTTATAACAATTTGTGCTGGATTAAACTCTGGCATGAATCGATAAGAAGGACATGCGCCTGAACATTTACCACATCGTTCACATAGGTTGCTGTCGATAGGAATTTGAAGTTTTTCAAAGTTCATCATAAACACCCTGACCCTTTTTATGAGAAATCGGATAAAAATAGTTTTGAAGTATGTGTCATTTCTTTAATGACAATGAGGGCTTATTGGTAACAAACTTGGGGCTCTATCTACAGAAAATACTTAACACTTATACATTTTTCTATTTTACTTAACTTGACTTTTTCAAATTCTCCTTTTCTGGGTTTGATGATTCAGCCACGAGGCGGAAACGTGGGCTTTATGATTTTGCGCGATGTGGTGTAAGAGCTCCTCAGGAGTTTTCTTCCTTTTTAAAGCAAGGGTACTCAGGAGTTCTCCTACTTGTGGTTGAGAGTTCACTCTAGGCCAGATAAGAGGTCTTTACGAATTTCTTAATTTGTTCATCTCTCTTGATTTCCTGTATTGATAGTGTTCTCAAATTAATTCCAATAGATTTAGAAGTCTGATCCAACCAGCGTTCTCTTGCAGATCTAGCGAGGATACTTGCTGCAGCCACCGCAATTTCCTCCTCCGCCTTAGGTTTTTGTATTACAGTGATGTTTTCCTTGCTTAAAACATTAATTAACCTCTTCTCCGTTTTCATACGATCAAATTCGTCGATTATAATCTTAATCCTTTGTTTTGAACCTAATTCTTTGAGAATGTCTTTAATTGTCCTAGCATGTGCCCATGCTAACATATCGTTAAGACTTTTTCCTTCCTTTTTGAAGGTGGCAAATAATTCATTGAACTTTGAGGGAGAAATTGTTACTATTTTGTGAGTCTCAGAATTTCCCTTTATTAACTCAGAAAAATCTCTTATTTTTGTTATGGGAAGTTCCTTACTGTCCATGATTCCATTAGCTTGTAGAAAAATAATCTTATCGGGGGATAATGCCACTGCTGCTACGATCAATGGTCCTAGCCATTCACCTTTTCCTGCTTCATCAGATCCGATGATAATATTATAGTCAATTGTGTTGGCGGTTGATTTCCTCAATGCATTCGTTATCAAATCTCTCAACTTTGAATTTTGCGGAAAGACAATTTTACCCGAATAATATCCAATAATTAAGAAATCTTCAAATTTGAATCTGAAGGCCTCGTGTTCACTTTTTGTGTTTTCAGATTCCCCCCCCAAATCAGAAAGAGTGTTTGCGAATTTCTTTATCTGATCTTCTCTAATCTTTATGCTCGTTTGTGTCATTATTTGAATCATCCAAACAAAGGATTCAAAGATCTTCTCATTGAGAGGAAGATCAATTGCAAATTCGTGAGATTGCAAATTATCCTTTTAATAATAAATAAATTAAAAGGCTTCGTCAACTAGGTGAAATAATAAGCCTTTGGAACATATAGAATGAATTAAATGATCTTGACGATATTTCCTTTACAGAATTTTTCTATATTATCGCATATTTGATTAAGTGCCTTATACAGATAATCTTTTTCAGTATTCTTATTTCCTTGAACATAAACTATGAAACTTTCAGTATCTTTAGTTATCTTGGTTTGGTCGCACTGCCTTATATCCATCCTACAAAGTATCTTTTCATCGTCCATACAGGCATATTCCCCTCTATTCACTTTTTCAGGTTGTTTTTGTCCTAAAGGAATGAAGAGTTCATTGCCTTCCGTGATTCTAAACACAATGTCCCCTTTTATTTTATCTAGATCATGGGCACCTATTGATAATAATGTTTCAGCCGATACTATGTTGTAAGAATCAACAATCGAGTTTATGTTCGGTAATCTTTTTCCTTTCTTTATAATTTTCATTAAATATTCTGCAGGAGGCATAAAATCCTCGTGGTTAGGCAAATTACTATATAATTCACGATAAGCTTCTAGAATTGGATTCTTTATTATATCTGCTTCTTTTATTCTCTCAATGACTTGCTTTTTATGTTTTTCTAATGCTCCTACTTTATTTACAATATTTGCATTTGTGATCACTGCCAAAACAACTTCTATCCCTAATTTTTTAGCTTCTGGGGTCACAAATAATTTTATATCTCTGCCCATAACCTTTTCACCTCTTTACTAGGACTTTTAGGATGATTTAGTCATTAAAAATCAAAATGTTTTGTTTTCACTTCCAACGGGTTAATATTTCTTCTCTTTGAAAGATACTTTTACTCAGATACAGGAGTCCAACATCTAACAAAATAATTAATGCAGAAAGAAGTAATAGAGAAATTGGGTTTATAGAGAATATGTTTAGCAACGAAGCTATGAGGATAATAACTAAAGGTAGAACAACGAGACCGCCTATTTGTTGAGCTGCTCTTAAATCATTAACTTTTGAGGAAACTAGTACATTAAGTTCAATGCTCATGATTGAAATAGCAGGAGCGAATAAAAACAAGACAATTAATAATTCAATATTCGGGAAGAATAACCGATTAAAAATTGGAAATGTTAACCAATCAACAAGAACAACTAATACACAACTTGACATATATGTAACCAGCATAGTTGGCAGAAATACCGCTAGACTTTTACCTAAAAGAACTTCTGTGTCGGTTGTGGGGGTCGCTAGTAGTGGTTCCATACTTTTGTTTAATTTTTCTCCCACGAAACTATATGACGCGATAAAAGTAGGTATAATCCCGGGTACCATCGAAAAAAGTATAAGCATTAAGTTTGCTAAGTATGTAATCAGTATCTGTTGAGGTGTCATGGTTTCAGCATTTGGGACCATACCGGTGATTGCTTCGAGGTCACTCGTATCAGTATTCTCCACTGCCAGAGCAGAACCTATAAAAACTATTGGGTAAATAATAGCAAAAAGAAGAGGCATTAAAATCAGGGTAGTCATGATATATTTATTTTTTTTAATTTCCTCGAAATCTTTCATAGCAATGATCCACGCTTTTGAAAATTTCAAGATCTAAGCCTCCTTTATAAGCTTTAAATACACGTCTTCAAGAGAAGGACGCACCTCAGTGACAAACACAATCTTTCCACCTGCTTTTATAATCGCCTCGATAATGGATGGATTTTCTTTTTCTGGGTCATCTACCTCAAGAATCAGTTTATTATCCATTGTTTGAAAAGATTTTACGGAATCTAATTGCTTGACAGTCTTCAAAATAGTATCATTTAAATTATGTAACTGTATAGCTGTCTTTCTACTCCATAAACCTTTTTTTAGATCTTCAGGAGAAGCAATTCTAATTAATTTTGTCTTAATTAGTCCAATTCGATCACAAATTTTATCTGCCTCATCAAGATTGTGCGTATTAAGAAATATAGTCCTTTTTTCCTTTTTCAACTCAAGTATGAAGTTTCTGACCATTTGGGCAGCTTCTGGATCAAGTCCTGCAGTAGGTTCATCGAGGAAAATAATTTCAGGATCATGAATGAGGGCTCTCGCGAGTGCAATTTTTTGTTTCATACCCTTCGAAAAAGTCCCGGCGATTTGATCCTTTCTTTCCCATAACCCCAACATACGAAGGAAATGTTCTATATTTTCCTTTCTTCTTGTTTCGGGCATTTCATATAGTTTTCCATAAAAGTCTAAGTTTCGATAGGCACTTAATCTTTCGTATAAACCTGCATTCTCAGGAAGTAATCCAACCATTTTTCTTATCTTCAATGAATCTTCTGGTTTTCCAACTTGATAGTCACCAATGAACGCATTACCTGCTGTAATTGAAATCAGGCAGCATAACACCCGAACTGTGGTTGTTTTTCCAGCACCGTTGGGACCTAGAAAACCAAATATTTCACCACTTTTTATTTTCATTGTCAAGTTATCTACTGCAACAATTTCTCCATAATGTCTAGTCAGTCCCTCTGTAACTATCACATTAAATACACCTTTCGGTAAGTAATAGTTTGAAATATTTCTTACACGTTGATGCTTTTGCGTATGAGAGGATTGTGATTTTTCGTGTTTTATTAATCTTCTTTTCAAGACAAAAGTTTAAATTTCTATTAATTGTTTCCGGCAAAAATAGGAAAGGACATAAGTAGTTAGCTGTTTTGCATCATTCATTAAATAAATACTAACTTTTCATGTCCTAAAAGTTTCATGTTTGATGGTTCGGGGTGGCGTATTCTCTACTGATTTTTTCGTTTCTGGATTTTAAGGTTGCATCAATAGCATTCTCGACTTCTTTAGACGATTAAAAATCACTATTCTTGTCCTTGTGAAATTAAAGCTAAAGCAAAATTTTTGGCATATTAAAAAGTATATTAGCGGAGGTATGAATCGACCGCCTTTGGATCAAATTCATCAGTGCTAAGAACATTGTTTACAAAATTTAAAATTTTTCTTCTTTTTTCTAGCTCAAGATCTGGGTAGTACAGTGGATGGATTACTACAAACCCACGGAAAGCGAAAAACGGTGCCAATACTTTTAAAATTTCATCGTCACCTGTTTTCGCCAAATATTGTTCGTAAAATCCTTCAAAAAGCTCTCTAAATGGAGTGATGTATTCTCCGGTTACTAGTAGTGGTATGAATATATAGTTTATCGTGAGACACGTAACATCATCGGCTGGATCTCCCCACTCGTTCCTCGATCGGTCAAGTATAACGAAAGATGCCGGATCATCTTCTTTTAAATACTGAATATTCCAAGGATGTGGGTCTCCATGCATTCTTGCTAGCCGATTATGCTTATATTTTAGTTTCCATCTCCATTCTACACATTTTTTCTCAATTGACGCCATTTCCTCGATGTCTGTAAATTCCAATTTATCTGGATGTGGATAGGTATCCAACACGCCCATCAACAGTTCTCCATGGCCTATTAGATCGCGTAAATGTCTCATGTAAATGTTTTTGGCTACAGTATCTGGTAGAACCTCTTTCGCTTTAAGAGAATGCAAATCAACCAAATAATCGATCAGGAAATTAGCCCTTTCTTTGTCTAATTTAGTTAAGCTACCTCTATTGCCGAGTTCAAAAAGAAAATCCGCATAAACTTTCCCCGATATAAATTCAGTGAATTGTACAAACTCGCTACAATCTCCGAGCGAAACTAATTTGCCATCCTTTCTTATTCCTGCTACATCCACACTTCTTCCGGATTTATCGACTTTATTTGTTGCATTGTGGCTAAAGATCAAAAATCCTGCTCGATCACTGACGTAATCATGGCCCCATCCCGTGTCACCTCTTACAATGCGCATGACCAATTTTTTTTCTTCGCCTTCTTTTTCAAAATCAACTGAACATCCGACTGCGTGAAACCCAGTTCCCAGCTGTGTGATATTTTTCAACTTTATCTTCGTGTCATATATTTCACTGAGGTATTTTTCTATTTCATTGTTGTTTATATCAATAAAAAAGTCCTCAATCTGGATTTTTACCATTTTAAGCTCCCTTCTAGGTTTAAATTGATTTTTTTTATGAGTAATAAAAGGGTTATTTTGTAGAAGTATTTTACACACTATGGGTAACTCATTTTTTTGCTAAAAATCTTTTTTATCTAGGGTTAACTTTTCTTCAAATGTTCATAATAAAAGGAATGAAAGAACAGTCTATATAATGATATTACGAGAAGAAACACATCTGGACGGTGTGATGAAGCTAGATTTTTCTCCAAGATATCTAACTCCGTTTCTTCAGTTATATAATGTCGAAAAGTGGTTTTCACATATGAAAATTTGCAACCCCTCCGCTCTACACATTGTTTTCCATTCATGGGTAAACTCGAATATACTGATAAAAGTGTGCCAAAAAAGTTTGTGAAAAATTAGAACGGATTTGAGCAAGGAACCCCACGCATTTTAAGCGTGGGATGAATTGCGTGTGTGCAGCACCAAATCCGGTGACTTTATATATAGTGCTCTCATATACCTTGAAGAACCGAAAGGTAGATGACATGGCACTGCGAAATTATAAATTCAGAATATACCCAACTAAAAACCAAACTCGTAGATTGAATAATCACCTTAATTTATGCTGTGAATTATACAA
>JAECRX010000216.1 GCA_016292335.1 Candidatus Sifarchaeum subterraneum
AAAGAGAATAACTTTTAATTAAGTGAGAGGTATTTCTCATTATGAATAGCTATGACTACATTTTCTTGGTCATAATAGGGTCTTTCTTTTCAGGGCTTGGGGCAGTCCTACAAAGATCAGGGCTTCGAGTTAAACCCCCTATAGAAATCAAAATGTTTTTCAAAATCCATGAGGTTTTGATTCACTTATTTTCATCCCCTAGATGGTTCATAGGGGCTTGCTGTACTGTATTTGGCTGGAGCTTATATTTTCAAGCACTTCGATATGGAGACTTGCTTGTGGTTAAGACACTATTTTCTCTTAATGTGGTTTTCGCAGTGATACTTGCTTTTTTTGGCCTCAAAGAAAAAATAGTACATCTAGAGTTGATAGGCATTTCCCTTACAATAGTAGGTTCTCTATGTTTAGCTATTCTACCCGTAACAACGCGTAAGGAATCCTTAGATTTGAACCTCTTATTGATATTCACTATTACGGCAATTTTATTTTCTTTATTTTCAACATTCATTAGCACTAAAAGAAAAATTGGAAAAGAAATAGCCTTGGGAATTTCATCTGGAACTCTTTACGGACTTGTAACAGTTTACACAAATGCAATAGCGCGATTAACTCAAGAGTTGCATATTTTTGATATCTATTCTTGGATTCAAGTAATTGGAAATCCTTTTTTCATTATTTTAACTATTTTCAGTCTTACAGCCTTCTTTATTGGGACTTCAGCCTTATCTCTTGGAAGAGCAGCTATCGTCACACCCGTTATCAACGCTCTTGCGGTGATTATTCCCTTGCTTGCAGCAATTTTACTTTTTGGTGAATTATTATTCCCTTTTGGATTTAGTTTTTATTCGATTTTTAGACCTCTTGGAATTACTTTTGTAATTGTGGGAACTTTAATTCTCGAACACCAAAAAGGGATGGAAAAATGAGTTTTGCTTATTTAAAAAAATTTCTTTCTTTTTAAAGAATGTTATGGGTAAATAACAGACGGTAATGCGTTTTTCAATAAATTGGTAGGTATTCAAAATGTTTTAAGTGTTTTCTGCTTCAATAAAGAATTTTTTTACTTCAGTCATAAGCGGCCCTTGAAATATTTTAAACATTTCCTGAACGTCTTTTTTCTCCTTATATTTTGGTTCTTCTGTTTTTCGGAAAATTAAAATTGATTCAGATTTTATTCTTGTACCAGCATCAATTTTATGAATGGTGTGAAATATTTCTTTTTCTAATTTGAAGCCTGCCTTTTCTGCCAAATCTGAGATTATCCCCCCGCCATCAACTCTCAAGGTATCATCACGAATTTTCCAATGATGATATTTACCTACCACAAAAATCATTCGTCGATTTTTTTTTAGTAACTTGTATAACTGTTTAAAACACGATAACATGTCACAAAGATAGTTGTATACAACATTGGCCTTATTTCCTCTGCCAAACTTATTCAATATTTCTATCAATTTTTTGCTAGATGTAGGAAGTTCATTTATTTCGCTTTGTAAAATAACATCCTTTTTTTTTCTAGATCCTATAACTTCTTCACTTAGCAGATCTATTCTTTCTTTGATTAAGCCAAGGATTGACAAAGAATAAATGGATGTTACATCTAGGTAATTTATTGCATCAAAATATGGTGGGGAGGTAAGTATTCCATCAATCTCTTCGTGAAGCGTTATATTACGTGTATTTCCTGTAATTATCGTTGTATCCGGGGCAAATTTTATTCCCAATAATGTGGCAATGTTTTGGGTAGTAAATAGAATGAGATAAAATTGAAGAAGATCATTTTTAAATGACTTTTCAACATCAATCCCCTTTCTTTTTTCAAATTCTCCTACTATTGTTCTACTTAATATTGCATAAAGAAACTCTTTGATTTCTGTATCTTTTATGAGATCAATTTCTCTTTTTATAAAGAGAATTTTGGCGACTTGATTTTTCCTTTTAAGAATTTTTTGTCCATAGTTGTTCGGAAGTATTTTTACAAAACTTTCAAAGTCGTCCTTTTCAGGTTTTTCTTTTATTTTCAATTGCACCGATTTTAAATTACCAAAGTTCAGTTGTAACAATCTAATAACTTCTTTTCGTAATTCGCTAATTGATAGTTTTAGATTGCTTTTTACTCTGGCAATTAGTGTTGAAAGAGGATTGATATCAACACCATAAGCTTTTACACCCATCATTGGAGCGTCAGCAATGAAAGATCCACTTCCACAAAAAGGGTCTAAAACCTTCTCACCCATTTTAACATCGAGAAGATTGAAGACCATTCTTGCCATTCTGGCATCAGCTTTCGCCCGATGTTTATGAATAAAATGTAACGCATATTTTCTGAATCTTGAAAAAGCCCAATCGATGTAATCCCCGATATAATCTTTTGCCAACCCAAACCGAGGACAGCGATCGTGTACATTATTTAAATGGTTAGAAAGTTCTTCTATACCTTCCAAAATTCCCTTTTCTTGAACCTCGATTTTCTTTCTTATGTCTTTATATTTTGCAAAAGTTACTCTTGGCGTTTTCAAGATTTCTAAACTGTCTTCAAAAATTTCTTGAAATGGAATTCCTCTAACGATACATAAATAATAATTATCATTGACTTTTTGAGTATAACACTGAACAAAAGGAGTAATTTGTGTTTTACCTTCCTTTATTTCGCCATTATCAAACTCAAGATATAACTCTTTCAAATATTTTAGTAATCCCTCACGATTGTGGGAATGAAAGATTATAAAAAGTTCTTTGAACAGGGTTATCCTTTTTAAGATTTCTATAATCGACCGCGGAGAAGTTTCTATCAGAAAAGCTTGAATTTTTCCTAAATATGGCATTCTATCGATTATTTTAACTGTTTCATCATTAATAAGGCAAAATGGCTCTTTTTTAAATAGGCTAGCAATAGATTCAATTTCAAAGGCTTTTTCGTTGAGAAGAGTTTGAATTTCTTCTTTAGCTAATTCTACTTTCGTTTCGACTCTTATATCATGTTTTAGCTTAAGAAGGTAAGTCATCCTTTTTTTCATAATTTCTCCCAACTGACTTTCTCAACCCTCTTTTTTATTCGATAGATCTCTTTTTATATTTGTCTTTTTTTTCCTCAATTTTCTGAACTTCAGGGAGGCAAGAAAGTCACAATAGCAGGTATCAAAACGAATGATTAATGCTAATTCTAGTTTTAGCCTTCCAACATATACTTAAATATATAAGTAAATAACACACTTTCCCTTTGAAGTAGAATCTAAACACAAAGAATTCGGAGGATGTATAAGTGGCTGAAAATGAACCAGACCCATATGATGTTGCATTACAACAGCTGAAAACAGCTGCTGAAATGTTAAAAATAGAGCCGTGGATACACGAATTTCTCAAAAAACCACAAAAAGCCCTTACTGTAGCCATTCCAGTAAGATTAGATAATGATGAGCTTGTAAACTTCACAGGTTTCAGAGTACAACATAACAATGCAAGGGGGCCATATAAAGGCGGAATTCGATATCATCCAGACGTTACAGTGAACGAAGTTAAAGCATTGGCCATGTTGATGACATGGAAATGCGCAGTCTTAGATGTACCCTTCGGTGGAGCTAAAGGCGCCATAATTTGCAACCCCAAGAATATGTCTGAAGGAGAAATAGAGCGAATGACCCGACGATATGGCTACACGATTATGGACATAATAGGCCCACATAAGGACATACCAGCTCCAGACGTCTACACCAACCAGCAGACTATGGCATGGCTAATGGATACCTACAGCATATTCCATGGACAGCCTATACCTGAAATCGTTACAGGAAAGCCCGTATTCCTCTACGGCTCAGAAGGCCGAGAAGAGGCAACTTCACGTGGTGTCATGTTCTGTGCAAGAGAAGCAGCCAACAAGGCGCTAAACTTAGATCTAAAGGGTTTAAGGGTAGCTGTTCAAGGATACGGAAACGTTGGGTGGAATACAGCAAAATTAATGCATGCTGCAGGATCCAAAATCATTGCTGCGAGCGACTCCAAGGGCGGAATATACAGCGACAATGGCTTTGACCCGGTTAAGGTTTACGAACATAAGATGAAAACCAGATCCGTTGTAGGATTTTCAGGTACAGAAGAGATTTCGAATGAAGGACTTCTTGAGTTGGAATGCGACATCCTCATACCTGCAGCTCTTGGGAATCAAATAACAAAGCCGAATGCTGACAAGATAAACGCAAAGATCATAGTTGAAGGGGCCAATGGACCAACTTCACCGGAGGCTGACAAAATACTCTATGAACGTAAGATACTCTTGGTGCCAGATATCCTAGCTAACGCTGGCGGTGTAACAGTAAGCTACTTCGAGTGGGTACAAAACCTATGCAGAGAACACTGGCCTGAAGAAGAAGTCAATAAAAAGCTGGAAAATAAAATTGTAAAGTCATTCAATGGTGTCTACAACATATCACAGAAGCACAAGTGTGACATGAGAACAGCTGCCCTAATGCTGGGCGTCGGCAGAGTTGCAGAAGCCATTAGAACTCTTGGGTTGTGGCCATAAGCGCAATTCACTCAGTCTAAATATATTGTTATCGGCCGTTTCCAGAGTGTAAATACTCCTCCTAACACAATTTTTTATGGAAGATCACATTTGTGCATGAGATCTATCGTCAACGAGGCTGTCCAAGAGAAGTTTTCTCCTCCGTAGCCGACCCCGTCGTGTGGGTCAAAGTACTCATAGAATCCGTTCTCCCTCACCAATGCTAACATCGCATCCATGAGTACTTCGGCACGTTTTTCGAAATTGTAGGTGCGAAGCCCTTGGTAAATCATCCAATTTGTGTTGACCCAAATTGGACCGCGCCAGTAAGTTATATGCGAGAAGTAAGGTGAGTCAAGACTCGTGCTTGGAACCACTGGGTACTTACAATCACATGAATCAAGTGCGCAGAATTGTGAGTGATTCAGCCACTGCACAGTCCTTTCAATTATGGGCCTCTCCACTAAGCCTGCATAGATAGGTATCAAAGCGGCGACGGTTCTTCTCCGTATGAACTGGTCTACAACTATGTCATAGTCGTAGAAGAGGCCTTCCTCAGGATCTGGACAGAACTGTCTAAGAAAACGGTCTTCTTGATGTCCAAGCCACTCCAGGATCTCGGTCTTATCTTCATCTAGAATTTGGGCTAACTCTAGCAGTGCCTTGTTAGCCACGTAGAGAATTGTATTAAACACAACGTCTTTAATCTTGAAGGGAATCTCCTTGTAGGCCAATTTATCATTGTAATCGAATTTCTTGAGATTCTCAACTAGATAAACGAACTTGTCGTATTCTTTATCAGTCGGCCTCTCAGTGGCATCGCTTACGTGATCCAAGTCACTCCGCTTATATTCTGGAATATCTTTAGATTCTATACGAGCCATCGCTTCATCCCATCTTGGAGAGTTGTCGAATCCTGACTCCCATGGATGATAGATTGTTGCAAATCCTGAACGTTCTGGATCCCGATTCTCTAAGAGGTAGCGGTGGAATTTTTTGAGCCGAGGAAACCACCGACGTATAGTCTTCTCTTCATGACTGTGACGGTAATACTTAAGGGCAGCGATTGCGTGGGCTGGGGGTTGTGTGATCCCTGAGGTGAGTTTCCCAGTAGGCCAGTGCTTTTCAGTCTTCCAGAATTTAGGATCCGGAAAGTATCCCGTTGCCTGAGGATTAAATATGATATGAGGGA
>JAECRX010000217.1 GCA_016292335.1 Candidatus Sifarchaeum subterraneum
GATTCACTTCTGCAAGGAATATTTTAGAGGCAAAGCGAGGATTTTGTAGCACTTTTTCGGGTGAGTATGAACTAAACAAGATCGTTGATAACCTCGGTGATCCTTATGAGATTATATCGCCAGGAGTCCACACAAAACCTTGTCCTTCTTGCTTGGCAACGCATTCCATAATCGATGGCACAATCTCACTTGCACAAGAGAATAACATTAAGTTAGAAGACGTAGAGTCCGTGGAATGCGGTGTGGGTTCTTTGACAACCGAAATGCTAATTCACGATAGTCCTAAGACATCCATAGAAGGGAAGTTTAGTGCGCAGTTTGTTACGGCCATTTCATTGTTGGATAGAAGGGCTTCTCTGGATCAATTTACCGATGAGAAAGTGCAGAATCCCAGGACAGTGAACCTGATGAAGAGGGTAAAAATGGTTCTCCATCCAGACTTGACCGAGGGTCCAAATCCTCTTTCATCCATTGTTACGATAAAGTTGAAAGACGGTCGTGAGTTTTCAAAAAGAGTAGATATTGCTAAAGGAAACCCTAAAAAACCTTTATCTAAAGAGGAAATAGTGGCTAAATATAAGGACTGCGCGGAGCCCATTATTGGGCGAGATAAAGTCGATCAATCTATTGATATAATTTGGAACTTAGACAAGACTGATGATATCAATCAATTAATGGATATAATTGCAGTTCTAAAATCCAAGTAAGGTAATAGAGCTCCGGATGATTAAATGTCTTGGAATTTCTACGTTTCCCGATAGATTTGGTTGGAAAGTTAGATCTAATTGATGGATGTGATGAAAAAATGACATGGGCTTTATGTCTTAACTGCGGGGAGGTAAAATTTGGAGCAATTTGTCCCTGTCCTAATTGTCAGGTACCATCCACTGGACATATTAGCCTTGATATAGCTTTCAGCGATCATCATTTATCAAAGACTACGCTTGAAGACCTTGGTAGAGTTATCGAAACAATACATGAATACAGTGATGACAACGAATTGTGCTTTTGGACTTTTATTTACTACGTTTCTGAAAACCATCCTTCGATTCTCAAGGTCAACTTACCTCCAGAATTTGCTTCAAAGGTACCGAAGCTATTGAGCACTATAAAGGTGCCAAAAATCACGATAAAGGAATCAGCACAGCGAAAATTAAGAAAATTAAATAAAGAAAAACGTGAGTAAGTTTCCCGAAATTAAATTTATCAGATATATATCCACAGTTGGAACAGTATAAATATAACTAAAGCTAACTCCACACGTATCATTAATATAAGGTCGGTTTTAATAGGCGGGTTTCGGGCAACTCTGCGTTGCTTCTCTCCTTGCCTCACCTTCGGCTCGGTCATATAATAGTGGATAAAAGGCTTCGCTACGCTTCGCACCTAGCCCAAATTGCCTTCGGCAACTTCTTTTATCTGCAAAACGTTGTCCGAAGTGCCAGAGCCTGCCTTTAGTGGAGGGAAACTTTGATGAAAAACTTTGAGGAAATTAAGAGAACAATAAATGGACACAGGTTGTTTCTTGAAGAGAGATTTAAAGTTAAATCCATAGGTGTATTCGGCTCTTATTTAAGAGGCGAACAGAGTGAAGAAAGTGATATCGATATCCTAGTGGAGTTTCACAGCACTATTGATTTATTTGAGTTCATTGAGTTGGAGGATTTTTTAAGCGAGATATTAGGCAGTAAGGTGGATCTGGTTATGAAGGACGCTTTGAAACCTAGAATAAGGGATAGAATATTGAGGGAGACAGTAGATATATGAAGAGAGACTACAGGCTCTATATTGATGACCTTCTTGAAGCTGTCGAAAAAATAGAAAAGTATGTAGAGGGGCTGTCGTTCGAGGAATTTAGTCAGGACAGTAAAACTATTGATGCTGTGATAAGAAATTTTGAAATCATCGGAGAAGCAACAAAACATATTCCTCAGGAAGTAAGAGGAAAGTATCCGAATGTTCCATGGAGAAAAATGGCATGAATGCGTGATAAACTTATCCATGAGTATTTCGGGGTAAAGCTCGAAGTGATATGGGAGACAATAAAGAAACGCATACCAGAGGTTAAAACTCTGATCAAAGAAGTCTTAGGAAAGATGGACAAGGAGAGTGGCGGTGAATCTTGAAATCTTTAATTTGGAGGCAGGATCTGACACTCTCGCTTCGCTTCGGTCCCTTCGGGGTTCGGACAACACGGAGTATGCGTTTCCAGCTTTCGCCTTCACCCAAATTTCGCCTACGGCGAAACTTCGCAGGACACCGACCACGTTAGGCGAAATGCTCACTACGAGGTACAAAAACAGATAACCAATTAATTTATTATTCAAATAGGAGGAAGATAAAAAACGGCTCACAAAAAAGGCTATGAACTGTTGAAAGAAAAGATTCCAGAGTTTTTCCGGCTCCTGTCAAGCACAACCTGCAAAAGATGTGGACGTTACCTCTTCAAGAATTTGCTAGGGCTCAAAAGCGAAAAGTAGGATCTTAAAAATTCATAAATTAAAGAGTTATATACCTGGTTTAAACTTATAGTTTTGTTGATTAACTCCGAGACTAAAGCGTGGAGACAGAACGCCCCCAAGAATTCATATATGTAACCTCGTCAAGGCTGAGTCTTGGCTCCTTAGATTTTTCGTCTGTTGACACGCCTATAGGAAGAATTGCCTCCAATCTAAACCCATCTGGGACATCAACTTCATCTAGAACTCCTTTTGCATTTGAAGGCGTGTAAGTCACGGTACCCAGATTGAGTTCCTCCAAGGCGAGTAGAATATAACCTATTGCCAACCAAACAGATTCTGTAGAATAAGGTGCCTTTGTTTCTGAAAGTATGAGAACCAGTACAGGTGCCTCTTCTAAAAAGGGTTTTTTCCAGCTAAAACCTCTTGCGAGAAGCCACTCCCTCAGTTCCCCATTCACCTTGGAGTAGAACTCCCTCTCAATCCGTTCGCAGATCTCTCTTATCTTTCCTTTGATTTGAGAGTTTGTAATTACAACAAATCTCCATGGCTGGGAATTAGCCCCGGATGGTGCCTGGCAAGCAGTTTCTAGGGCTACAAGAACATCTTTCAGGTTTACTTGGGTTGATGAGAATCTCCTAACAGTCTTCCTTCTCTTCGCCAGATCCAAGATAAAATTAGTCCCCACATTACTCTCCTCCTAAATCAAGAAAAACTAGAATAGAATCTCTTATTTCATATTAAACAGTTTTTCATAGAAATAACGTGATTATGTCTGATTCTAAACGTTTTGAAGATGCTGTGTTTACATAAACTGGTTCTTAACAAGTTTTGATCTCTGTTGCCCTATTAGACCGTGCAGGACAGGAGATTACCGTAAAACAGAAAAAGATTATGCTGTACTAGTGAAATTTTCTCTACAATCGATATCGAAAATTCCAAATATTTAAATTATGGAAGAAAAGGATTTGGAAAAAAAATCGGAAAGGACCATCTTGAATATAAGAAAAGAACCTTCTTCTAGACGTCACTCGAAAACTTCTACACACCTCACTTCGTTGCATTCTATCTGGATGTGTTTTTCTTTCTTAGAGTGCTTCAGAGAGAATAAAAACCAAAAGTAACGTCTTGATATTCTATCTGAAAAATTCATTGATCGATCTGTTATTCGTTGCTATTTTTCACTTCTTAAATTTCTTTTATCTGCCAAACCATCTTTTCTCGAATCGTTTGAGGCACTTGGGTGCCTTTTTAAGGGCATAGACCAACCAACCCAAGACAGCAAAACCTATTGAAAGTAATATGGGCAATAGAACATACACAATAAAAGGACCCCCCTCTGTTACAACTATATAAGTCAGAAACCCCCATACGAAAAGAATTACTGAAATAAAAGCCATACTGATGTATATGAACGATTTTACGATAGGGTGAAGGGTACTCCTTTGAGCACGTTGAGCGGTCTTTACATAGTTCTCGTAGTCTGAGCTGATGGTTTGTGTAATTGAGTTAAGTATGCTCATTGTTTGTCTTCCAAGAGGTGTCAAAACATACCTTCGTTCTTTGTTCTTTTCAACTAACCCTTCAAGTTTTCTAAGATGATAGTTCAATTTACCTGTCGAAAGTCCAAGTTCAATCATCAAATCCGTATATAATGCGCCTTTTTCGCTCGAACTAATTATTTTAAGGATGGTACGTCTCGCTTCATGACCCAATGCTTGTATAATTATTTCTTCAATTTCTTCACTAATCTCTTTCATCATTTTTTCACTCGTGTAATATCAATATCTAAAACCCTTAAATTGCTTTTTGAAAAAAAAAATTTGACAAATTTAGTTAACATGTTACCCACAATAACATTAGCAACACCTTGACCTACACGCAACCGATAGAGGCGCATAATGACGAAAACGTTTCAAAGGTTGCCCTAACAATCAGGAGGCTTGCCAGCTGTGGCATACAGGCTTTTAGTATGCCTGCGACACAGAAGGAGACATATCAACACTTTGTAAGTTGTTGATTTACGGGGTAATCTCCTGATTCACCCACTCATACGCTTTGCTAATACATTTTCCATTTTCAGCGAAATTTTTTTATATGCAGAACGCTATAGGTCAGCTAAAATATCAAGGTAAGGAAAAATACGTTATGAGTCGCAAACAATATTTTGAGATCGGA
>JAECRX010000218.1 GCA_016292335.1 Candidatus Sifarchaeum subterraneum
AATGTGATTACCCTTATGCAACTCGCAAGACTATTAGACATAAATGGACCAACAAAAGGAATTCTAACGGTATCTTCGAGTAAAAATACTCCAGAAAGTGTGCTATTTCTTCAGTGTGTTGGTTCTCGCGATGAAAAACCATCAGGACACAAATATTGTTCTAAAGTATGTTGTGCTGCTGCAACCAAATACGCAAGCATGATAAAAGACATCTATCCGGAAACGGAAGTCACTATTTGTTTTATAGACATGAGAACTACCGGTTTTGAAGAAAACTATTATAGATACGTTCAGAATAAAGGAGTATATTTCCTAAGAGGGAGAGCATCAGAAGTTTATCAAGAAAATAATGGACAACTCATCGTGACAGTGGAAAGTACATTAACTAATGAGATCTTAGAAATACCTACAGATTTGTTAGTTCTATCAGTAGCTATGGAACCATCAGAGGGAACTCAAGAAATCACTAAAATTTTAAGACTTCTTACTACGGAAGATGGATTTATTAAAGAGGATCATTTGAAACTCCGTCCGGTTGAAACTTCATCCAAAGGCATATTTGTCTGTGGCACAGCCAAAGGACCAATGAATATTTCTAATTCAGTCGAACAAGCAATTGCCACCTCGGGTAAAATAGATGAATTGCTTCGAAAAGGAACAATAGATGTCGACCCTGAAATTGCCACTATCAATTCCGATAAGTGCAATGGCTGCGGTAAGTGTATTGAAATCTGTCCTTATGATGCTTTAGAACCTATAAACGGTAAAGTAATGATAAGAGCAATGATGTGCAAGGGATGTGGTGCATGCGTTCCTGAATGCGAAAGAGAAGCTCTAGATCTCTATCATTTTACTGAAGACCAACTTTTGGAAAAAATTGACGGAATTCTTTCAGATAAAGATACTGATGCACCAAAAATCTTGGCTTTTCTTGAAAAGAGCATTGCCTACGTCACTGCTGATACTATTGGTGCAAATAGATCTCAGTATCCTACAAACATAAGAATCATTCGAAATCCGTCCACAGCATACCTAAAACTCAAACATATACTATACGCTTTCGCAAAAGGTGCTGATGGAGTCATTCTAGGAGAAGGACCAGAAGAGGGGCCAATTGGCAAGGTTGGTTCACTTATTGAAGAAAGAGCAAAAAAATTCGAAACTAAATTAGAAGATATGGGAATCAACCCATTCAGATTATGGGTTACAAGAATTTATCTTCCTCAAAGTGATAAATTGGTAAGTCTATTTAAGACATTTACAGAAATAATAGAAATGGAGGGTAGAATGGAAGAAGAAAAAAGAGCATATCTGAAAAATAAATTGAATCTGAAATTTGAAAGATAATCAAAGTATTTTTTCTTGTTTTTGGAAATTTCATCTTAATCACCACAAGGAGCTTATACAAGGTGACAATGAAACAGAAATGCGTCAAAAAGACCATAGAGGGGCTGTAGAAAGAATTCATCTGCACAAATGATGTGATCCGCCATGCTACCTGGGAATCACTCCCTCCCTCTTTTCAATTAGTTTGCAAGATATAATGTATTTTATTATGAAAGGTAGAATTTTAATCGAATAGGTGCATTTAATGAGTTTAACAGGCTATGTTCTTCTATTTATTGGGGCATGTTTTTTAATTTATTTCGGGGCAGATGTTTTCATAGATGGTCTGAAGGATCTTTGTGAAAAACACAATTTCTCACCCTTTATCGTGGGATTGTTAATTTTGGGTGTGGATCCTGAGGAATCAGTCGCATCAATTTTTGCATCCATCGAAAATCTTCCACACGTGGCAATTGGGAATGTGATTGGTAACACCATTATCGCACTCGCGATAGTTTTCGGCCTTCCTGCGTTATTTTTTTCTCTCACTTTCGAAAGCGTCCCGAGATTTTATCCTCTCTTGCTGTGTATCAGATGATAAATGTAATTTTAGGGTGTTACTTGCCTAGGGGATTATTGATTTTTGGTGTAATCAACTTGGCGTTATTTGGGTGGTACCTTTTTCGTAATCTTCGGGCGTACAAGGTGCATCACATAACGGAAATAGTTATTCTTGACGATGAAGTTCTCGGAGAGGATCAAACTGGTGGCGAAAATGAAGTAAATCAAGAGAAAGAGGAACTAGAGGACGAGTCCGAGATTGGTATCATCATAAAAACTCTTTTGGGGTTCTTCTTTGTAGTCATTGGTGGATTTTTCCTCATATTTGCTACTGAGAACATTATTCTCCTTACAGGTTTGACTGAATCGTTGTTCGGGTTTTTAATCATTGCGTTCGCGACAAATGCGGAAGAGTTATTTTTGATAGTCACAGCTATTCAAAAACGCAAACAAGAACTTGGTATTGGGGCTGAAATCGGGAAAGTCGTTTGGAATTTGGGTGTGACTTTTGGAATTAGTGGAATCATTCTTCAAGATTTAACCCCCACGCCAGTTTATCCAATTAACTTGACGATCCTAATGGTAATTATTTTAATGTTTGCGGTTATCTCGATTAAAGATAGGCTGTCAAGAGGAACTGGAATATTATTTCTCTTGATCCTCCTTGGTTTTATCTTAATAAATAGTGCGTTTGGAATCCCGTGAATTGATATCATCATATATACATTCGACCGCATCCTCTTTTTATCGATAACCCTGTTATGGCCGAAGTATGAAAAATCCTCGAAAAGATGGAAATTGTTTTTAAAAAAATAAATGAATACATTATACAAGGCTTTTCTTTCTATAGACTAAGGAAGAGATGTTTACTGTGGCTGATTTTGAACTAGTTTCAGACTACCATCCGAAAGGAGACCAACCAAAAGCAATAAAATTATTGAGTCAAGGGATTAAAAACAATTTAAAACACCAAACTTTACTGGGTGTTACAGGATCTGGAAAAACGTTTACTATGGCTAATGTAATCCAAGAAGTGCAGAAACCAACTCTAGTTATCGTCCACAATAAAACCTTAGCAGCACAATTGTATTTCGAATACAAAAGTCTTTTTCCAAATAATGCCGTAGAATACTTCGTAAGCTATTATGATTATTATCAACCCGAGGCTTATATGCCTCGAACCGATACATATATCGCAAAAGAAGTTTCTATAAACGAGGAAATCGAAAAATTAAGACTACAGGCAACCAGTTCGCTTTTCAGCCGTGAAGATGTCATAGTAGTGGCTAGTGTTTCTTGCATTTATGGTCTAGGTTCTCCAGAAGATTATGCGGACTTGTCTGTCACTTTACGCAAACAAGAAATTCAAGATAGAGAAGAGATCTTGAGAAAGTTGGTGAATATTCAGTATGAACGAAATGACCTGGATTTTGGTAGAGGAAATTTCAGAGTGAGAGGGGATACAATTGAAATATTTCCCGTTTACGGGGAGAGTGTAATTCGAATTGAATTATTTGGTGATGAAATAGAGTCAATTACTGAAATTCATCCGCTAACAGGCGCTATTCAAGGAGAATTAGATAAAATTATTATTTTTCCTGCTAGACATTTTGTATCACCTAAAGAAAAGATACAAAGAGCTATTGAATCTATAGAGGTTGAATTAGAGGAGAGATTGGAATATTTAATATCTCAAAATAAATTATTGGAAGCTCAGCGTTTAGAACAAAGGACTAGATTCGACTTAGAGATGTTAAGAGAAGTGGGTTATTGCACTGGTATCGAAAATTATTCACGCCATTTTTATGGTCGTAAACCAGGAGAGCCCCCTTATAATTTATTAGATTATTTTCCCAAGGATTTTCTGATGATAATTGAAGAAGGTCATGTCACTATACCTCAACTTAAAGGAATGTATGCGGGAGATAAATCTCGTAAGGATAGTTTAGTAAAGCATGGTTTTAGATTGCCATCTGCCTATGATAATCGACCTCTTACTTTTGAAGAATTTGAAAAACACATTAATCAAGTGGTTTATGTATCCGCCACCCCTGGTCCCTACGAACTCAAAAATAGCCCACAAGTTGTGGAACAAATCAATCGTCCTACTGGACTGGTGGACCCTGAAGTAATAGTTAAGCCAGTAGATAGGCAAATAGATGACTTAATTGGAGAAATTAGAAAAAGAGTAGAAGCAAATGAAAGGGTTTTAGTAACCACACTTACGAAGAGAATGGCAGAAGATTTGTCAGTTTATTTAGCTGAAGTAGGATTGAAGGTCAGATATCTTCATTCAGAAATTGACACAATAGAGAGAACTTGGATCTTAAGGGATCTGAGAATGGGAGAGTTCGATACATTAGTCGGAATAAATCTGCTGCGGGAAGGGTTAGATCTACCAGAAGTATCGTTAGTAGCTATTTTAGATGCCGACAAAGAAGGGTTCCTTAGAAATGAAACATCCTTAATCCAAACGATAGGCCGTGTTTCGAGAAACGTGAGAGGACAAGTAATAATGTATGCCGATAAAATTACCGATTCAATGTGTAGAGCTATTGACGAAACGAATCGACGTCGCCAAACACAGTTGGAATTTAATAGAATTCATAATATAACTCCTCAAACAATCAAAAAATCGGTTCAAGAGATGCTTCTCGTTTCAGAAAAACCCTCTATTTCCAATTTGAAAGATGAAATCCCAAAAGATGAAATTCCATTATTAATCGTCAGATTGGAAGAAGAAATGAAGCAAGCAGCAGAGAATCTTGAGTTTGAGAGAGCCGCAGAACTTAGAGATAAGATTTTCGAATTAATGACACTAGAATAAAAGAAGAAAAATTAAAAATTCATCTCCAAGAAAGCCGCGGGCTTTAGCCATGTAGATGAATGGGGGATTACCTATTACACAAAGAGGGAGCAATATCCCTCGACTTTAGTTGCGGAGAGTGTCAAGCTGTTAAACCAATAAATTTACATTTTTCTCTTTTAAAAAGAGCTTTTGCATTATCTTCTGGTAATGAGATGATTTCTCCTTTCTTTCCCAGCCAATAGTATTTTAGATCGGGATAACCTACAACATAACAATTAAAATCTTCGAGAAGGGATACATACAGAATATACATGGTCTTTCCTCTATTTCTGTTGATGATCAGAATAATCAAGGATTTGGGTTTATGTTTTTCACAGTATCAAAATTGTTTGTTCAAAGTCACTATGAACACGATTTTTAAAAATAAAAAGGAACAGACACCCCATTTTGAAAGTATAACAAAAATTAGCGTAAAAAATATGAGGAATGTAAATCAGTTCGTGATTTAATTTCTTGGAAAGATCTGATTCACATTCTCCAACTGTGATAAATCATTTTGGCTGAAATATAAGTATCACAGTCTTAGAATCTCAACTGGTCTGATTCTTACTGTCTTATAAACGGGATACAAGCTCGAAGTCCATCCTATCAGTCCGCTGAAAATAATCGCATCGAATATTGTCTGATCAGTTAATATTAGATTGAAACCAAAACCACCTGCATAGACGCTAAGCCCAACAATTCTGAATACAATAATTGAAATTAAAACGCCAGTTAATCCTCCAAGTAATCCAACAAAAATTGACTGAAGGCTAAATACTCCAAAAATGAACGAGTTAGAAAATCCGATGGATTTAAGTACTGCTATGTCACGTTTTCTTTCGTCAATTAAGTTAATCATGACATTCAAGATCCCAATTACAGCAGTCACAAAGGTTGCTAATACCATTAACTGAATTAACACGAGGAACTGTTCGTAGACTTCATCCATGAATTTCCATTCCTTTGACTCTAATGTTGCTTCGACATTTTCAATTTTAGCCTCAATTTCGTTGGTAACGTTTTCCAGAAATCTGAAAGATTCTACTTTCACCATAAAAATACTCGTTTCGTTATCTTTCATATCCGATAGTGTTCTGCAACGATTAAGATTCATCCAGATCCCCGAGTCCTTCATAGTCCCACTTTCAAATTCACCGACAATCTTAAAACCCCATTTTTTTTCAAACGGTGGTTTCTCGGAAAAGAGCTCCAAAGTGTAGCCACCTAGTGTCATATTGTTGTGTTCGAAATACTGCTTACCCATAATAGCAACATCTTCTGGATCTGAACTATTTATAAATCTGCCTTGGATTATTTTTATATCCTGAACAACCTCGCGATATGTTTCAAACTCAACGCCTCTCCAAAGGTGAAAGTTTTCATCCGTATCCATTGTAAAACCAGACACCATTGGAGAAACTTGTTCAACGTGATTTA
>JAECRX010000219.1 GCA_016292335.1 Candidatus Sifarchaeum subterraneum
AATACGAAGAGAAAAGCGGAAAGAGATATAACACATGCGATTGGTATTGATGTCGGACTGAAAAGCTTGTTGGCGTTAAGTAATGGAGAAGCTGTAGAGAATCCCCGTTGGCTCAGAAAAACGGAGAAAAAACTGGTAAAAGAGCAAAGAAAACTCTCAAAGAAACGGAAAGGATCAAACAACAGAGGTAAACAGCGAATCAAAGTCGCACGTCTTCACAGGAAGATACGCAATCAACGGATTGATTTCCACCATAAGCTCAGTAACTATCTGGTCAATAAATATGATTTAATCGTCTTTGAGAATCTGAATATCATAAATATGGTCAAGAACCATAAACTCGCTAAATCCATCAATGACGCAGGTTGGGGACAGTTGATACGTTTTACCCGATACAAAGCGGAGGAGGCTGGTATTTGGGTGGAACTTGTCGACCCGAAAGGAACAACCCAGCGGTGTAGTAATTGTGGAAATGTTGTTCCCAAAAAACTTTCAACCCGAATTCATAGATGTCCTCACTGTGGACTCATAATAGATAGAGATTTCAATGCAGCAATTAATATATTAAAATCATATTCTAAATCAGGGCAGGAACTGCCCGCAGAGCCTGTTGGACATGCTCCATCGGGAGATGGATGAATCAGGAAGCCCCCTCCGAAAGGTCGGGGTAGTTCACATAAAGGAATACAATAGAAGTTTGAAGAAAAGCTGGTTTGAGAAAAGAAAAGAATCTAATTGTCCATCTTACGGGGGAAATGCCACGAAAAAGCTGAAAATCTTCAAAAAGTTGGTAGACGACGATTTTATCGTTCTAAATGCCATAGAAAGGGGAATGAAGAGATATGAATATGTTCCTATTGATGTATTGTCTGATTTATCTGGATTATCCCAGGATGAAGTGATATACAGACTAAGTAGCCTCAATAAATTTGAACTAATCGTTAGATGGAAGATGACCTACACGGGATATATTTTAAACCACCATGGATACGATATGCTGGCTCTAAATGCTTTAGTTAAGGGCGATATTTTAGAAGCTTTTGGTAAGCCTTTAGGTATAGGTAAAGAGGCGGATGTTTTTGATGCTCTTACACCTAATGGTAAACGGGTAGCTGTAAAAATTCACAGACTGGGTAGAATTAGCTTTAGACAAACTCAAAGAACTCGTTCATATCACCACCCAGACAAAAAACGACTTTCATGGCTTTATGAATCCAGGCTTGCCGCAGAAAGAGAATATGAAGCCCTGACGCGTTTACACCCTGCAGGGATTTCAGTACCAAGACCTATTGCACAAAATAGGCATATAGTCGTAATGAGCATGATTGAAGGTGACGAACTTTCCGTTGTATCCTTCTTACCTACAATTGGATGGTTACGAAAAAAGGATATCGCCGAACAATCTTACAAAAAGGTAATCAAAAATGTCAAAGAAGCCTACAAAAAAGTTGGAATCATTCATGGAGATCTGTCTGAATTCAACATCATAATCACACATGACTTTGACATTTTGATAATCGATTGGCCTCAATGGGTTTCAAAGACACACCCTAACGCGAGTCTGTATTTGAAAAGGGATTTAGAAAATGTAATACGTAACTTTCATAAAAAATTTGGAATGTTTCGAGAAGTTGATGAGGAATTAGAAAGAGTATTGTCAGAAATTTAAAAAAATGGTTAATAAATCCCTCTTTCCCCCTCTTATATTGCTTTATAACTTCATCTTTCTTTGTCTGTAAAGAGAGACCTCCTCCCATTATTTCTCTCCGGGTTCTATCTTCAAAAGTTATCAGAGAATAAATTGTAACAGAAAAAGTTGATCTTGAAATATCAAGATCAACTCTTACATTATTTGCTTTAAGAGTTTTTAAACGACTTTATAGTTGAAAAAAACTATAAAAAATGCGATTTAATGATTAATAAAAGAGGAAAGCAAATGTCAAAAATTATAGAAATTGAGATAAATGCAGAGCAATTTCGAAAAGCATTCCTCAAATATACAAAGAAAGCTTTTGAAATACTACCAAAGATGGATAAACCTCGTATTCTTGATGTTGGTTGTGGTTCGGGAATTCCAACCCTAGAATTGGCACGATTAAGCAATGGTGAGATAATTGGAATGGATATTGATCAAGCTGCTTTGGATGAATTGAGTGAGAAGGTAAGAAAATTAGGCTTATCTAGTCGGGTTAAAGCTATCAATTGTTCATTTTTTGAACTAGAATTTCCAGATGAGAGTTTTGACATTATTTGGGCTGAAGGTGCTATAGCCCCTATCGGCTTTGAAAGAGCGTTAAAGGAATGGGGGAGAGTACTCAAGACTAAAGGTTTCATGGTGTTCCATGATGATTTGGAAGGTAAGGAAAAAAAACTTGAAATAATTCCTAACGGTGGTTATGAACTCGTGGATCATTTCCAATTACCTGATGATGCATGGTGGATTGAGTATTATGAACCCTTAGAAAAGCGAATAAAGGAGTTTCGCACCAAGTACAACGACGATCCAATGGTACTTGAGATAGTTAAGAAATATCAAAATCAAATTGACGCATATAAAAAGAAGCCTAATGCTTTCCGTTCTATTTTTTACATCATGCAAAAAATAAAATAATAATGATAAGGTGCTAAAAAAATGGATGAGATCAGGTTGTTGGAGCTAGAATTCATAATTTAAAAGAAATATTTGTAAAGAAACTGATCTCCATATTGTTTACAATGTGAAAAATGTGCGAAATATGGGTTGTCATAATGATTTCCCAAATATTTAAATATAACTTTTAATATAATGCGTGTTTGTCATTTAAAATCCGCAATCGTAAGATGTTATGATTGAGTTATGTGTTGTTTCTATGCGCCGAGGAGAGGCGCTAAGAACCTACAGCAAAAATTGGTTGAAAAAGTTAGAAGAATTTGAAATACCTTTGGGCATTTCTGATTTGCTAGGAGGAACGAATCCATGGCAATCTTTAAGATCTATAGGTGCATATTCTTTGCTCTCATTCCTTTTTTACTTTGTTCAATCTTGTTTACGACTCCAACTTTGGCACAAGAGCCTACTATTGTCAAATCCTTCTCTTCATACGGTATTGCTCCCCTGGGATTGGCCTGGGATGGACAATACCTTTGGAACGCCGACTCCTGGGATAAAAAGATTTACAAGTTGGATCCCTCAGATGGACATGTGGTCAGCTCCTTCGATTCACCTGGTGATTGGCCCTGGGGATTGGCTTGGGATGGACAATACCTGTGGCACGACGACGATTATGAAAACAAGATTTACAAGTTGGATCCCTCAGATGGGCATGTGGTCAGCTCCTTTGATTCACCCGGTACACAGCCCAGGGGATTGGCCTGGGATGGAAAATATCTGTGGAACGCCGACGCCGATGCTGAAAAGATTTACAGGTTGGATCCCTCAGATGGACATGTGGTCAGCTACATCGATTCACCAGGTGAATATCCCCTGGGATTGGCCTGGGATGGACAATACCTTTGGAACGCCGATGGCTCAGAAGACAAGATTTACAAGTTGGATCCCTCAGATGGACATGTGGTCAGCTCCTTCGATTCACCAGGTGATTGTCCCGAGGGATTGGCCTGGGATGGAGAATACCTGTGGCAC
>JAECRX010000220.1 GCA_016292335.1 Candidatus Sifarchaeum subterraneum
GTTTTTATCACACTTTTTATTATCGCGTACCATTGGTTCTCTTCTGATTCTATATTCAAAAGTCATCGGAGAACCACTTACAATCTAAGAAATTTCATCATCGATATATACAAACGAGCCATAATTTTATATTTACTTTTGTTTATATCATGTTTTCAGCACCTAAAAAGAATTTGGCCACTAAGTCACTTTAAGTAGAGGGGATAAGAACTTAGAGGGATTAAGAGAGATTAAAACGCTGGCAAATTTTGTATTGTGAACCATTGTGTATAGCAACCGCTCCAATGATTTTGTGCAACGGTATCTACTGATCTGTCTCTCATTTTCTCAGCCCTTTTCACAAATACAAGGTGCTAGTGGACGAATTATCTTTAAAAATAAAGGAGTAAAGAGAGACAAATAAAATGAATAGGAAAATTGTTCTAAGGGCTGTTCTAGTGGTCTTTATAGCGTTACTGTTATCGGTACCGCTTGGAGCACAACAACAAACAGAAGAGACAAGTTTCCCGATAGATTTTGTCGGAAAGTAATGCGCCGAGGTGGGGCGCGATGGCAGAGGAAGGAGGAAGCGGTAAGTCTTCTTTTCTCACAAATACCAATATACTCTTTATTCTCAGAGAGAGGAGGTGTATGAAATGAGAAAAACAATAGAATTTGGGATAGTTATTACACTGGTCGCTGTGCTATTTGCAGCAATGCCAGTGAGCGCAAGTTACACATTCACGACCTATGATGACGATCGATCGAGTTTTGATGCAGCTATCTCTGGTCTACACAGCACTGAGCTTGACTTCGACGAGCTTGATGACAAAGCCGAAGTGACTGATCATTATTCTGATATGGGTGTCGTCTTTAGTGCTTTACCTGTCAGCGCTGAGTGGTATGGTGTTAGCCGATATTATCCTACCGCACGATCTGGCAGTGGAAGTCTCTCAGCATCCAATCCCGTATCATACCCCATCGGTGTTGGTGTCCCTTGGGATAGTGCAACCTACAGTGAGTTGTACGTCGAATTTGGCGCTGGAACCAGTTTTATGGGTGCGTACTTCATCGATAATAGCGCTCCAATAACTGTTCGTATCTTTGACATCGACGACAATGAAATTGGTTTTTTCATTATCTCGGGAACTAGCGAAAGTGGAAACTCTGGGGAATGGTGGGGTGTTGTTGCAAATGAGAGAGCAATCGCACGGATGACATTTACAGCGACAAGCACGGGAGATTTCTTTGCCATAGATAACTTCGTCTTTGAAACAGTTATCACATCAGATATAGACATAGACCCTGACACGCTAAACCTAAAGAGCAACGGTCAATGGATTACATGCTACATTGAACTAGAGGAAGGTTATGACGTTGCAGATATAGACATCAGCACGATATTGTTGAACGGAATCGTTTCGGCTGAGAGCGAACCAACAGAAATCGGTGACTACGACGGTGATGGCATCCCAGATCTAATGGTCAAGTTTGACAGAGCCGAGGTAATGGGAACTCTTGGAGAAACGATTGATTATGAGGAGGGCATCAAGTTCTACGATGTCACAATTACAGTCACTGGCGAACTTACAGACGGAACACTGTTTAAAGGCGAAGACACAGTTAAAGCAATCTGCAAATAGTAATGATAGTGCTGAAACTTAAATCGCGCTATCATCTTTCTTTTTCTTTTTTCATTTTTTTCAGCACAATTCTAAAAGTAGCTTCCCCCCTTTTCCATGGAAAAAACTTGGAGTCATAAACGATGTTGTCTTTAAAAAGATTAGCGATATTTTGTGAAAAGAGTAACATGCTAACAATCATTTCGAAATCTCTACAAGAAATTGAAGAAGATATTGAAAAAATGAAAAAAGAACTTAAAAAAGTCACTAAACGAACTATTGTGACTGCTGAACTAATTTTTGAAAAATAGATTAATCAAATTCGAATCCCAATTCCAGTCTAAGGTTTATTGCTTGCAAAAGACCGACAGTACCAGTCATCATGTTGTCACCCAAAGGTGTGCCAAAAGTAACCGGCAAATTAGTTTTGCGAATCATATCTCGTTTTGGACCTGTAACCACTATTTTTTGTATATTTTTGAAGCCTAGTGCGTGCTGTATAAATGCTCCATGTCCTCCTTCTTCCACAATTTGCTTATGTGAAATATTTCCATCTCCAAGTCTTATAACCAGTTCTTCTAATTTTTCTGGAGTAATATGCCGAGTATGATACTCGAAAAAGCCAGCAAGTTCATCATCAACAATGGTTGCGCTAAACGTATGGCCATTGCCAATATCAATTGAACATTTTCTTTTTGTATCTTTTACACTTGGATCAATTGCTGCTCCTAAAATTGCTGCAATACACGTATCCATCAAGAATTTTTTTGCAGAAATATCTTTCAGTGATTTGGCAACTGCCTTCATTCTGATCAAAAAATCGGGAATTTCATTTGAATTGAACAAAAAGCTTTCAGGTCTAGGATTTCTTTCCATGAATTCTTTCATAAAGAGATGCCTAAAATCTGTCGAACTAATATTTGGAGGAGCAAGACCGTGATCTTGCACTGCTACGCCAATGACCTCAAAATCAGGTTCAATTCCGAATTCACTCAAAAAATAAAATATCTTGTTGGGGTTCAAATCATAGGTTTCTAAGTGCACAAATTTATCTCTTTCTGAATTAATCATTTCTTCCGCTTCTTTTTCATTTACAATTTCTATACCGTAATTTTTGACTTTTTCAAGATTATTGTGAATAGTTTTTGCAGACTCTTCTGTTATGAACACTTTCTGATGTTTTTTGTTAACATGCTCAATCAATGCTCGTGAAGAGGGGCCTCCTCCCATTAAGGCACCAGTGACGATTAAATCCTTATCTTTGACTTGTTTCACTTTATTTGCAAAAACTCTCGTTGGAGAGGGCATTACGAATTTATAATGTTCATCAGTATTGATATCGTAAAAAAGAAGATCTAAAGTACCAACACCAACGTCGATTGTTAAAATTTTCACTTCAATCACCACCAACATCGGTCGTTAGAATTTTTACTACTAAGACTTTTCGAAGTTGTACATATTTGGGTGGACCTATTTGAGACTTTTGAGCAGAAAAATATTCTGACATTCTTCTAATCTTGTTTAGTAAAAAACTAGTAAAAATTTCTTCTATTCGGCAAAAGATGCGATGTTTGGGACATCTAATGATAATATTTTTGCAAAACATGGACTTTGTCAAACTGACCGTAATGGTCTTTGCACTGACAAAAGTGCGACAGGGAATAACAGAGAAATTAACCGTGTTGGCTGGGTGGATACCTAGCGGAGAAGCCCCCAAAAAATAAAAAAGAGCGAAAAAGATGGCATACATAGGCCTAGTGGCCTTTCCTTGTCTAGGGTTTAATGAAATACGATAATAGAACCAAAAAATTGTATTGATAATATTTTAATATTCGATTCTTCTAAATAAAAATTGGGAAATTATATTTCTCGTTAGAAACTCCCGGTTTAAATTTAATTAATTATGAGAATTAAATCAAACAGAACATTTTCCTTGTGAAAGAGGGATATTACAGAAAGTGTTGGTAGATGATTCTTTGATCGTCATCGGGATCGATATCCTTCCTCAACATTCTCCTTCATCTTCTTCGCAACCCAAATATGCAGCAGTAATTCTTCTTGATGGTGATGTTATCGAACGTTACGATGAGTTGAGTAAATTCAAGGTTGAGAAATTGATCGAAAAATATGAACCTGATCTTCTAGCTTTCGATAATGTCTTTGAACTTGCAAAAGATTCCAACACTTTAATTAGTTTCATGAACAATCTTCCGATAAACACAAAAATTGTTCAAGTCACGGGATCTCCTTTTCAAAGCCCAGAACCACTGCACAGAATTGCACAGAGCTGTGGAATACATCTGACGAGTAAATCACCCCCCATCAAAGAAGCTGAAGCTACAGCCTTAATTGCATATAAGGGTGTTGGATATGTCGCTTCTCCTTTCGAGGAGGAAACTAAAATTGTAATAACAAGAGCACGATCATTGGGTTCTGGGGGTTGGAGTCAAGATAGATACTCTCGCCGAATTCAATCGCTTGTTTTACAAATTGCAAAAGGAATTGAGCAAAGACTATTAGAAAAAGATCTTGATTTCGATAAACAATTCCTCAAAAGCGGCTACGGACTTGAAAAGGCGATATTTATAGTATATGCCCCGCGAGAAGCCTTAATTGGGGTTGTAAAAACTGTAAAAGGGCCAGATGTTCAGGTCAAGATTGAGCCCACAAGGAAGAAGAGAATTGAATTTATTCCTCTTAGTGGACTGATTGAAGACAAACTTTTGAAAATAAAAAATCTTATCATCGGAATAGACCCTGGCACAACTATGGCCATTTCCTTATTGGATTTAGAGGGTCAGGTGATATTGTTACACAGTAGTAAACATATGAGTCGTGGAGATATTATACGGTTAATTTCAGAATTGGGTGTTCCTATCCTTATTGCGACAGACGTAATGCATCCAATCCCAAATTTTGTCAAAAAACTAGCTTCCTCCCTGAATACAGAGATATATAGCCCCTCCAGGGTTTTATCAGTTTCAGAGAAAATTTCACTCGTTCAAGAGGTTTTGAATAAACAAGAATTAAAAATTTCGAATGCTCACGAGAGAGATGCTTTAACTGCTGCACTAAAGGCTTTTATGTCGTTTAAGAACAAATTTGAACAAATTGAAGCTCATGTAACGGAAAGTGGAGTGGATGTGCCGTTAGACAAAGTAAAAGCGCTTGTTGTTCGAGGTTTATCCATACATGATGCAATTTTAGCATCAATTAAAGAAAAAGAAACAGAAGAATTATCTGAAGAGGAAAAAGAAGTAGAGACATTACCTGTTTCTTTACAGGTCAAAATTCTGGAAAATAAATTATCCCATTACAGACAAAAGATCAAAGCACAGGAGAATCAAATAGAAAGACTCACAACCTATCAACTTAAATTAAAGGAAAAAAACCAAGAACTGAGCGAAAAGATCATAGAACTTGAAAAAAAGTTAGAAAAATTAAATCAAGAACAATTTCGTGAATTAAAAAAATCTAGAGAATTGTCATTTAGAGATAAAGAAATTCAACGCATGAAATCGGAACTGGAGAAATCGGAGCTGGAGAAATCGGAGCTGGAGAAGAAAATTTCTAAATTGAAAGAAATGAAGTCTATGGAGTTAAGAGGAGACATCATTCAACTGAAAGTAATCAAAACATTCAGCGAAAAGGGAATTTTGGAGTCAAAAGAAGGAATAATGGGGCTAAAGGAGGGTGATGTAGTCTATCTTCTTGATCCTTCAGGTGGAGGACATGCAACAGCCCAAACGCTCATCGAATTGGGAATAAGGGTGGTTGTTACAGATGGGGAAATGA
>JAECRX010000221.1 GCA_016292335.1 Candidatus Sifarchaeum subterraneum
AATACAGAAGAAAAAGTTGCTGGGTGAATCTAACAAATATTACTCTGAAAAGAAAAAGAAGTTAGAAGGATTTAGTAAAAAACTTAAGAAGATGTTTCTTGAAGAAAGAAATTTTTCTGGGAAGAAAGAGAATCTAAATTGGCTCCTCCAGTCAAAAGTTGACTATGGACAACTCAAGAAACAAATTATAGAAGAAGATAAAAATTATCGAAACATTCAAGTAAAATTGCTTAAGCTGCTCCCAAAGGTAGAAAAACCAAAATCTCAAAGCAAAATAGCAGAAGAAACCATTGGCAAGATTACAGCCGAGATTAAAATCCTAGAAAATACCCTAAAAGAACTTAGTGATTTTGAGAAAAGCGTTGATGATTGGATGAAAGAAACGAGCCGACAGAAAGAGCTAAAGATATATTTACAAAGGATGGAACAGGGACTTGTTAGTGTGAAAAATGAACTGCGAATCAAAAAAGGTGGATTAAACGTTGCGATTATGACTCAAAACAAACTGAGAGAACATATTGGGAATTTACAGCAGTCTCAGTCCGAACTACAAACTTTGCTTGATAACATTGAAAGACATATACTTGGCGATATTTGTCCAGTTTGTGGGGCTCGCCATAAATCACGGGAAGAATTGATAGAGAGGTTAAAATTCCGACGAGGGATTCAACCCAACCAGATTCAGAAAGCATTAGAATCCTTTGAAAATGTAAGAGTCAAAACTGATAAGCTTAAAAAGCAAGTTAGTGATCTAGAAATAAAAGTTAAACAGTCGGAGCAGAAATTTGAAGAAACACAGAAAGTGCTTGTCGATATAGAGAGGAAGATAAAGACCTATAAAGAAAAGGCAATTTCACTTGATGTTCCGATAGATTCTGAAGATTTGATGGTTGTTGTTGATTCTAAGAGGAAAAAAATCTTAGAGCAAAAAAACGTAGAACAGCAGGAGCTATCCAAACAAAAATCTGAGGTGAAGAAACAGCGAGAAGAATTTGCTATTTTTGTAAAACATCAAGAAGGTCTTGAGCAAAATTTACGAACCACAGAATCCAGGCGAAACCAGTTGCAGTCAATGATTGATAAGATTAGCCGCGATGTTTTGGCTCACCACGTCTCATTAGCACTAGAAAAAGAGATTATCCAGCGTGAGTTAAGTACCACGAATAGCATCCTCGAAGAATTCCCCAAACAAATAGAAATGCAACAAGCTGAAAATCAAAATCTTCAGAAAGAAGTCGGTAGTCTATTTGAGAAGAAAAGTATTTTAAAGAGTCAAATTCAAGAATTAGACAAGGGAATATTGGATTCGAAGAGATATATTGAAGAAGTAGAAAGACTAATTAAAAGGTTGAATTTAAACTTAGAGATAGACATGAATCAGGTGCTGATTCTTAAAAAAGGTTTTATGGAAAAATTATCTTCTTTGGATTCGTTACTGAACGAAATTACAAATCTTGAAATTACACTGGATGCTATGCAGGTATCCACGGCTTTGGCAAAGATTCAGCAGGATATAGAGAATATCAAAAAACAACATCAGGATATAGAAAAAAGGCGAGATCGGTTGAGTGCTTGGCTACGGTATTTTGATGTTATTCGCAAAGAGCTTGAGTTACTACAGAATCAGGCGCTTAAAGAATATACTGAGAAATATGGTCCCTTGAGTTCAACTGTTCAAAGAAGACTACGACCAATCTACGGTTTTGGAGATATAGGATTAAATCCAGAAAAAGGTGGAATTGCCGTTCGGGTAGAAAGAAAAGGAGAAGAAAATATTCTTCCAAGCGATTATTTCAGCGAATCACAAATTCAAATCGTTATGCTAAGTCTTTTCTTGAGCGCCGCTTTAACTCAGACATGGTCGTCTTTTGCACCAATTCTCTTGGACGATCCCGTTGGGCACTTTGATGACCTGAATGCTTATTCTTTGCTTGATCTTATTAGGACACTTATTATGGAACCCGGCAGAGAACACCAATTTATTGTCTCAACCTGCGAAGACCGTCTTTTTCGACTAATGCGCCAGAAATTTAGCAAAATGAATCGCAGGGTAATCTTTTATGTTTTCGAGTCGATAGGAGAGAATGGTCCCAAGATAAAGACGTTATGAAATGCCTAAATATAACTTCCCCAAAAGTCTGCGGCGTATTTAGTTCAGAAATAAAAGTATTGTGTAGGGGAAACATGTAATTTTGATATACGCACGGTTATTTTCCTGGAAAATTTATATGATGAGATAAGTGATGGTTAATTCAGAAAAGAAATGGTTGAAATTTCAGAAACAGGTTGGAGCTAAATTTGAACAGAGGGGATGGACCGTTTCGGTTGATGAGAACAACACGCAAATAATGAAGGGGAGAATGGGAGAAGAATACCAAATTGATATTATTGCTGAAAAGAAATCAGAACCCATTCTTAAATTCCTTGTGGAATGTAAAGACCGGAACAAAAATGTAGAGAAAGGAGAGGTAAGAGAGTTCTGTAAAGCTGTAAGTGATATTCCATTCTATCAAGGTATTCTTGTAACTTCTCAAAAAGGGGTAGAAGAGGGAGCTAAGAAAGCTCTTGAAAATGAAGGTATTTATCATTACAAGCTTAGCGAGTTAGAGGATTTTCTTGGAAAAGTACTTCCTTCAGGATTTGAACCGCTGGAAAAAAGTCTTCAACGATCACGCAATCCCAGGGTTCCAAGGAAGGACGATTTTGAACAAGGAAAAGTCTTTATTGACAAAGAAAAACAACAGATTATCAGGGACTGGCTGGCTGATCCAGAAATACGATGCTCTCTACTCTATGGTGAGTCAGGCAGTGGGAAAACCATCTTTGCCTTAGGGGTGGGGTATAATCTTAAGGCAGAGGGAGATATGCAAGAGGTATTTTATCTGGATCTGGTCCGTACTGAAAGTATTTTCCGTAATTTAGCTCATAGTTTGACCTCAAACGATCAATCCAATCTGCTTTTTATCATTGATAACTGCCACTCAAAACCAGATATAGCTGAGGGACTGGCTCGGGTAGCCCAGGAACAACTTAAAGAAGCAAGGGTGCTGTTCATCTCAAGACCGAAAGGCAAAGCTGCATTTGAGGAGGAGACCGAATATTTTGATCAGTTGAGTGGGGTAAGCCTGCAGCTGGTTGCAGACGAGTTAACTTTTAGAGGTATTATTCAAGGCTTTGCAAAAGGGGATATTGGAGCGACCGATGTACCAAAAGTAATGAAGATATGTAAATCGAATCTTTACCTGCTCTCGTTGTTGCTTGAAGACTGGGATGGGATTAAACCCTTGGATAGTTTAGGCAAAAAATTATTAGAAAAGGTCTTTAGTCAGTACTCTTCCCAGATAGAAAATAAAGTACTACCAAGACTAAGTGTACTCTATCAGTTTGAGGCATCTCTTCCCTACGAATTGGTCCAGAAATGGGATATTTTAGAGGATATGGATAGGTTGATTGAT
>JAECRX010000029.1 GCA_016292335.1 Candidatus Sifarchaeum subterraneum
CCTCTTTTTTTGTGCGTTTTGGAGAGTTCATAAAATCCGAGAGTCTCCATGTGTGTTAATGTATGTTCTTTTGGCTTAATACCCAATTGTTTGGTACCTTCAATTTTTTCAAGTTCTTGGATTAAATACCTTACTTTCTCGATTTCCTCATCCCATCTTTTGACTCTTTCTACAACTGTTGGAAATGATGCCATCAAAGTTATCATTGGGGCACCCATTACTGTGCATCCAAGTAACTCTACTTCTTTAATTGGGAATTTTCGCTTGCTCCAATCGCCTTGAATTTTGGATCTTCTGAACACGATTTCTGCATATTCATCAGTAGTAGCAAGGATGCCTGTGGGTGCTGCCGATGCCCAGCTCTTATGTCCACTGCCTGTAATAAAATCCACTCCCAGTTCTTTGCCATTTACAGGTGCAACACCAGCAGTGTATGCTGCGTTAAGTATAAAAGGAATTCCACGATCATGTGCTTTCTTTGATATTGGTTTGGGGTCATTCCAATTACCATACAAGTAATCAACGTGTGTTAACAAAACCGCTATAGGTAAATCACCTGTTTCGTCTTCCGTTTCATCTATTTTTGGAACGTACTGTTCAATGTCCAACTTGAACTCTGGATATCCTAAATGAGGAACTTCCTTAATCTTAAGGCCAGTAAGTTCAGCAGCAAGATATGTTGAATAATGTGCCAGAGAATCAACTATCACGGTCCCTCCAGGATTTTCTTTTGCCAGAGAATGCAAAATAATAAACTTGGCTTCTCTGCATCTAGTGACGACCCTAGCTTGATCCATTCCTAAGAATTCGGCCAGCTGCTCTGTAAAATGTTTTATGGGAGGTCTTTCAATTAAATCTAATCTTCCTTTCAAACAATAATCACACGTACTATAGCCGTCCCCGAAAGAGACTAAAGCTCGTCTAGCTTCATCCGTAAGTATTCCACCTCGTTGAATCGGTGAAAGCGAAATTTCTTTTATATCTCGGTGTAAATTTGTGTATTTTTTTAGGTCGTTCTTAGTTAATTCCATTTCCATCACATAATTTGATAAAATAATAAATAGTAAATATCGGCAAAATTTGCCTTTTTAGCATTATGCTATGTACTATTTAATGTTTGATAGAGGCATATTTATATACGATATTCAATATGACTGTGTCATAAAAAGTTAAAAGGTTTTCATATACTTCCAAATAACAGTAAGCAAAAGTTTTAAAGAGCAAAAACTCGCCTTTGATACTATTTGTGGATGGAGGTAAAAATATTGGAAGCGTTAACAGAAAATGATCTTAAGAGATACAATAGACAAATTATAATGCCCGGATTCGGCGAAGCGGGTCAAAGAAAGCTTAAGAATTCAAAGGTTTTTGTGGCAGGAGCTGGAGGTCTAGGGAGCCCTGTTTCAGTCTACCTAGCAGTGGCTGGAATTGGACATATAAAAATGGTTGATCACGATGTTATCGAATTATCGAATCTCAATAGACAAATACTTCACTGGGATATGAACATTGGAAAAAAGAAAGCAGAATCAGCACATGAAAAACTTAGTAAAATAAATCCTGATATTGACATTGAGGCGATTTATAAAACCATTTCTGCAGACAATGTGGATGAATTAGTAGGGAATGCCGATGTGATTGTAGATGCAATGGATAATTTTCCAACAAGATATATCCTAAATGACTCAGCAATAAAGAAAAAAATACCATTTGTCCATGGAGCCATATGGGGAATGGAAGGAAGAGCAACTACCATCATTCCTGGTAAGACTGCGTGTTTAAGATGTATATTCCCTGAGGCTCCAAAGCCTGAAGTATTTCCCGTTTTCGGAGCTGCGCCGGGACTTATTGGATGCTTACAGGTGATCGAAGTAATTAAATATCTCTCAGGAATAGGAAACTTACTGACTAATAAACTATTGATATTTGATGGGCTTACATCGGAAATTTCACAAATGTATCTACAAAGAAACGCTAATTGCAAATATTGTGGCCATTTATGAAAAAATGAGAGATATATATAAGTAAGCATACAAGATTTTACCTAGTGGTCTACTAAACATATACATGGAGATTTTGGATAGTGACTAATTGTACGAATTCTTTCTTTATTATGAGAAAAACACAAATTATTCCAAAAGGTTAGAAGCGATAGAAAGTCTTCTTAAACAAATAAATAAAAAATGGGGAGCTAAATACACTCTAAAAGAAAAATCTTCTTTAACCTTTAACGAAATACAGAAGTTAAAATCGGATATTAGAGAAATTTCCCCACAAACCAGGGGAAAAGTAGTAAGTTCAAAAAACTACATTCTACCTCTTTCTAGAAAAAAGAATCCAAATCTCACGAATACTCCCATCCTAGTTTTATTTAAGAATGGTATTGCCATCGATGTTCACCCACATCTTTTGGGGACAACATACTTTGGAATCGAAAGCACTCTTGAAAGGATGATGAAATATGGTCCACAAGAATATGTGACAGCTAGAGGATTATTAGAGGATCCGATCATTAAAATTCTTGCGGACAATCCTTCAATTTTAGAAGATGGACTAAAGTTTGTTGGAATTAATGTTGATACGGATGTAGGGGTTATAGATTTGCTGTTTCAAGATAAAGAGGAAAGACCCGTTGTAGTCGAAGTCGAGACCTCGGCAGGTGAAAATTCTGTAAGTCAAGTATGTAGGCTGGCAGCGGGGTATTCTATGAAAAATAATATACCGTTATCAATGATTAGAAAAGTAATTGTATGCCAGAAATTTGAAGGCAATCTGAATAAAACCTGTCAGGGAGCGTCCGTTGAACTGTATCAAATGGTGACAAAGAAAATGATTTGATTTTGAACGATGCTTTAAAAGAATAATGATTAATCAATTTATTTTTTCATTCATCTTCTCAAAGAAGAAAAGTGTAGTAAAACAAATAACGCTATTTTTGATCTGATGGGTGGCTTAAAAGATGAAAAAAGCATAAAAGAGATTCACAGAAACACATATATTGATATATAGGAATATATGAAAACATAGCATTGTATGTTCAATCCTACATTTCACCGCTATGATCAGATTGTTTGAAGGAGTTTGATATGTCAAAAGAGATCGTGTTGGATTGGATCTTGAAGAATGAACAACGCATTATCGAGATCAGTGATCAAATCTGGGAATTTGCGGAGGTCGGCTTTCATGAATTCAAGTCGTCTACATTACTGGCGGAAACCCTTGAACAAGCAGGATTCACCGTTGAACGCGGTGTTGCAGGTATGCCCACCGCCTTTATCGCTACTTGGGGCTCGGGAGAGCCTGTAATCGGTATCTTGGGAGAGTATGACGCGCTTCCCGGTTTAAGTCAGAAGAAGGTCCCGTATAAAGAGCCTTTGGAAGAAGGCAACCCTGGCCACGGTTGCGGCCACAACCTCCTCGGCACAGCGGGTATGGTTGCTTCTATCGCTATTAAGATGGCCATGGAAGCATCTAACATCAAGGGGACAATCAAGTATTTTGGTTGCCCAGCCGAGGAAACATTGGACGGCAAGGTGTTCATGGCCCGAGAGGGCCTCTTTGATGATGTTTCGGCGATCCTCAGCTACCATCCGTGGCAAGCAAACACAGTCTGGGAAGCTA
>JAECRX010000030.1 GCA_016292335.1 Candidatus Sifarchaeum subterraneum
AAAAATTCTATTTGTGCGTTTGCTTCCTGAAGGACGCCCAGTAAAACAAGGAAGATCATTTGGAACGATGGAAACAGGCAAGTGGGTCGGACCGATGATTTCGCCAATCAATGGAAAACTTGCTGAACACAACAAGGGAGTAATTGCTAATCCCAGTTTATTGAACGATGATCCTTATGGAGATGGTTGGTTAGCTATAATCGAACCTTCAAATCTTGAAGCAGATCTTCAAAATGAAAATATATTAAAAGATGAAGAGTCGATCAAAAGCTACATAGAATCTGAAATCGCGAAATTTGAGGAATAAACAAACACATAAACAAATATCCCTTTTTTTATTTTCCATTATTTCTCATGTCAGTCCACTTTCGCAGATTTTGCCCATAAAATAAAAACTCATGACTTTTTATACTCCTTTTCAGAGCGCTTTACTCATTAAACAATTACTTTTTTTAAAGGATGATACTCCTAACTACTCCTACGGCACACTTCTTCGAAGGAAGGAGTGGTGGGTAATGGCCACCTACGTGAGAGAACCAAATGAGAAGAGAAGGCGACACTAACGTCCTTTCTGCACGAGAAGGATGTGGTCTTATCCAATCGGGCTAAGTAGATCCTCCTGTCCCGAGAAGAGGTTAACGTTCTGGAAATACCCGAACGAATGGATAGACACCCTTCGTGTGTACACCCTTGGATCAAGGATTCAACAAGCAAGGTATGGGCATAATGTAGTGGAAGTACTCCTCTAGTAGCCCCTCAAAATTCAAAGCAGAAGAAAAGGCGAAAATACTACAGATATTACCAGAAAAGCCCTGGGGTTTGGGGAAGCCTTTCACAAACTGAGCTCTCAAAAATTTACAGGAGGAACTGACCGCAAGAGGAATCTCCACTAGTGAAGTTGGTTACACCACATGATCGAGGAAAGTGGCATCTCCTCTCAAAAAGCCAAACAATGGATCCCCTTTTATCCTAAATTTTATGCGGGACATAATGGGAGTAAAGGCGGCACCTTCTTTAAAATTTCTGAAGCCCTCTTGTGCACTTTTTTCTTCATTTTGCCATTTAGATTTAATGGACGAATTCATAGGGGGAGAAAACTATAAAAAACTTGGATCACCAAAGAAGCTTGGTGAAATCGTTGTGAAATTCGCATGTGAAATCGTTGTAAAACAATTATTACCCACACTCCGAATGCTTGTCGCTAGGGAATTATTTAACAAAGGTCTTACTCAAGAAGAAATCGCAAAAAAATTAGGAGTAACTCAAGCAGCAATTTCAAAATATTTATCCAGAGAACTAAAAATCCCCATATCCCATGAAATTTCGGATTATTTGATCCCCGTTTCAAAAGAAATCTCAGAGGTCATAACGGTATATGATGATCCAAGAGAGGGATTAAGCCGATTCTGCCAATTTTGTTTTGCCTTAAGAGATAGAGGAATCATTTGTAATTTGCATGAAGAGGTCTTTCCTCCATTGAAAAACCTAGATTGTGATCTTTGTAGGACTATTATACCCGCTAAAGAACCGATGGAAATCCCTGAAAGAATTGAAGTCCTTTTAAATATGGAAAAAGCGATAAAAATTCTCGAAAAAGCGAGTGATAATATACAAAAATTGATGCCCGAGGTAAGAATGAACATTGTTATGGCAGTTTCTGGAGCAGAAGTTGTTGAGGATGTTGCAGCAATTCCTGGGCGTATAATATTAATCAAAGATAAACTAAGAGCTATAACTAAACCATCATTTGGTGCTTCTCACCATCTCGCAAAAATTGTTTTGACACTTATGGAATATAATAAAGACATAAGAGCAGTCTTGAATGTCAAATATACCGAAAATATAGCAAAAACAGCTGAATTACTTGACTTTTCCATTTCTGAATTTGATAGAAAAATCGCTCCAAATGATATCGCTTTAAATGATATTATCATCTGGGGAGTTGAAACTTCTATTAAGAAAATGAGTAATGTTATCCCTGATTTGATTTATGATGTTGGTGCCTTTGGAATTGAACCAATGCTGTACATAACTGGGAATTCTGCCGTAGAAGTCGCTGAGAAAGCTGTGAAAATTAGCAATACTCTACAAGTAGGTTAACTCACCATTTATGAGCGCTTATCATTTGTAAAGAAGAAACAGAGAATTTTATTATCTTAAAGAGCTCTAACTATCTCAAATTTTTTCGTTCTGGGATAACCCCTTGAAAAAGCCTTCCCACATTCTTTGCATACCAATTTCAAGTCGACTTTCTTGCTAGTTTTAGAAGCTCTTGACGTCTGGGTAATAGCCCGCTTTGAATATCGTCCTTTGTTTCCATAACCTTTTTTATGACGCTTTCCTCTTCTTTCTCCTTTCGACATTTGCCTTCTCTTTCTTCCCGGTTTTACTTTTTTTACTTCATGATCATTATGTTTTCTACAGCTCTTACAGAAAGCCTTGATAATTGAGGGCATTTTTGCCATGAGGAGCATCAACCGTTTTTCTAGTAGAGTTCTGAAAGGAAAAAGAGTTGCATTTATTAAAAACTTTTCTGCATCAAACCTAAATTTGTGATTGTTCTTGCAGTTATCTGCAAGTTTAGTTCTTTCATATTTTGCAGTTATTTTAAAAGCAAATAAAGGGATATGCAGAAAAAAAGGATTCCAGCCAATTTAGTGTGTGAAAGATCCTCATTTAAGAACAGGATAGCAAGAATGACAGTAATTGCAATGCCTAAGTATCTAATCGGAGCTGCAAGGCCAACTTCGAGATTTTCTAAGGCGTAGATATAAAAGAAAAAGCTGAAAGAAATAAAGAATCCAGCTAGAAAGGTATATTTCAATTCATATATGTTGGCAATCTCACTTGGATCAATGAAATTAATGATCCCTTTTTCGCTCATGTTATGCCACATAGCCAGTATTAACAGCATTATCGCTTGAACTGATATAAAAAATACAATGGTGTTACTAACGCCCACTTTTTGAACAGAAACTTTATATAAAAAGTTACCTACTCCAAAAAGGAGCATTGCAACGATGATAATCATGATTGAAATTGAATATCTCAAGAACATCACGCTCTGCCTAAAATATTTTTTGAGAGTGTTTAAAAAAAATGTAAAAATTGCTTAGTTTAATACCTTTGGTCGATAGATTCTTCCAAGATTTTTTCTTTCCTTAATTTCCTTTCTAAGGCCGATTTCACGAATCCAAAATATGGTGGAGAAGGATTTCCAGGTCTAGATTTAAACTCTGGATGAAATTGGGTTCCAAAAAAGAAAGGATGTTCGTCACGAGGGAGTTCAATTATTTCAACCAAATATTTGTCAGGACTGCGTCCTGAGAAAATCAACCCATTTTTTTCTAAGATTTCATGATAATCGGGTGAAACCTCAAAACGATGTCGATGACGTTCATGGATCAATTTTTTGCCATAAAGTTCGTATGCCAAAGTTCCTAGCTCAATAGCAGTGGGATAGAATCCTAATCTCATCGTACCTCCCTTGTCTGTTATTTCAGTCTGTTCAGGCAGAAGATCGATAACGGGATAGGGAGTGTTGGAATCAATTTCTGTACTATTCGCACCATCTAAACCAACTATATTTCTGGCAAATTCAACAACAGCAAGTTGTAAGCCGAAACATATCCCTAGATAGGGAATTAAATTCTCTCTGGCATACTTAATTGTTAAAATTTTTCCTTCTGTTCCTCTCACCCCAAAGCCACCCGGAACCAAAATACCATCGTAATTTTTAAGATTATTTATCTTTTCGGGATACTTCTCAAACAATTCGGTGGAAACCCAATTGATGTCTACTTCTGTGTCTAGAATAGCTCCCGCGTGGTGGAGTGCCTCATTTACGGAAATGTATGAATCCATCAAACCGGTATATTTTCCTGTAATTGCGATTTTTACCGTATGGTGTGCATCAATAAATGAATTGGAGATGGTTTTCCAATTCGTCCATTGGGGTTGTCTTGGCTCTAAGGAGAGATGTTCAATGACAAGATGTCCAAGCCCTTGTTCATCCAGAAAAAGAGGAACCTGATATGTTGAGGGAAGGTCAGGTAAACTGAAAATTGCCTCTTTCTCCACATCACAAAATAAGGCGATTTTTTCCCGTGATGGCTCATCCAGTGGAGTTTCGTCACTGGTTCTAGCAATTATAATGTTGGGTACAATCCCAATGCTTCTTAACTCCTTTGTTGAGTGCTGGGTCGGTTTTGTTTTAAACTCTCCTATATGCGGTGGATGAGGCACATATGTCAAATGGACAAAGAGACAGTCTTCTTTTCCTTCCTCTGCACGCATTTGTCGGACCGCTTCCAAAAACGGTTGCCCTTCAATGTCACCAACTGTTCCGCCAATCTCGATTACAACAAGTTCCTTGCCCTTTCCAGCTTTTCGTATCCTATCCTTTATTTCATCAGTGATATGAGGGATGATCTGAACGCACTTACCTAGATATTCCCCACGTCTTTCTCTCTCAATAACAGAAGAATATACCTGACCAGTGGTAATATTATTTAAAAATGAAAGATTTTGATCAAGAAAGCGTTCATATGTCCCCAAATCCTGATCTCCTTCAAACCCATCATCAGTTACAAACACTTCTCCATGCTGAAAGGGATTCATTGTACCTGCATCACAATTTAAATATGGATCAATTTTTAATGCCCCAACTTCAAATCCTCTTACTTGAAGTATTTTGCAGATTGATGCTGTGACAACACCTTTGCCCAACCCACTCATTACTCCACCTGTAACAATGATGTATTTAGGCATATTAGATTCCCCCTTTGATTATGAACGATAAGAATTGGAGGCTGTATGGATAAAAGTTTAAAACGAAAAGTTATACAAAGATCCAACAAATGTTTAGTATTTGAATTTTTTCTAATCAAAAGACTTCCTTCATTGTTTTATTTGTACATTGATTTAAAAAAGATTATCCAATAATGTAGGATTGAATACAAGAGGTTTAAATCCCACATTTTTTGGGTGAATTTGAAAATCAAGGGAGAAAAGATGTAGAATGAATGAGCTGGATTTGATCATCAAGCGGACGCTTTTTGAGCAGGAAGAAAAAAACGTCAAAATAAAATTATTAAAAGACGTTCATGAATTTGAATTAGTTAAAAAATTTGGATCGTTTAAGTCTGAGGATCTAGTTGAAGTACCTTTATGGATTGCAAAATTCCTTGTGGAAAAAGGATTTGCAAAATTTTCCAAAGAAGTTAAAGAATTGGATATTTCTGATTTACAGCGTATCCTTTGGAAAGAGAAGAAGGACCAGAAGCTCAGTCCTTTGGATTATGACTTTTATCAGAATTTAAAGCAATATATTGAACTCTTAGATGAAGGAGATGAAGAGGAATTAATGAAGGTAAAAACATTAACAAAAGATATAATCGCCGTAAGATTATCTAAAATCATGAAATTAGCAAGTAGAGGGGAAAATTCTAAGAAAATGCTTGAAAATATGACAGAAGAAGAGAAATGGCTTCATAAAAGAATCGAAAGTACGTTTACAGTGTGGTTGAACAAAATCATCAACTTTTGAAAATTGTATTGTCACTAAGCAAAATTTTTTAAGGGAAACTAATCTCATAATCCTCAAGAGGGGACCTATTTGTCCGACGAAGCCAAAACTGAAAAAGGTTTAAGAAAAATCATAGAAATGAGAAAATATAAAATTGTTGAGACTGAAAAAGAAGCAGATATGTTGAATATAATCGCTACGAAAAAAGATGAAGATGGAACCGAAAGAAAACTTCTCTCTTGGCTACCAAAAAAAGAAACTGTGGGGATCGCAATTGTCAGAGACTTGGTTAAGAAAATGCAAGAAATAGGTGCTGATGTGGCATTACTAGCTGCCATAAAAAAACATACCCCTGCCGCTAAAAAGGCTATAGCCGCAGATCCAAAAATGGAGCTTCTACCAACAGACTTTCCAACTTTTAATATCTTTGAACATGACCTTGTACCCCTTCATGAAATACTTCAAAAAGAAGAAGCTGAGGAAACTCTAAGAAAATACGGTATCAAACCGGGGCAATTACCTCTGATCAAAGTTACAGATCCAGCTTGTAGAGCGCTTGGTGCCAAACCAAAAGACATCATGAAAATTACAAGAAAGAGTCCAACTGCTGGAGTAGCAATTTATTATCGATATGTGATTGAGGCTCAAGACTGACAGATTTTTGGACTTGAAAACCTGTTTTGGGGTATAAATTTCTATTTTTTCTTATAAACTTCTCTTTATAGCGCTAATTCGACCTACTTTACTGCAATTCTCGTTATTTTTCCGTTTATTTCACCCATATCGTTTTATATCAATTTTTAGCAGCAGAAAAGGAACGAGTAGGGTACATGATAAGAGGTGGCCGTGACTTCCTCCCCTCCCTGAAGTGAAGGGCTTCCAGCTTTCCTCTGTGTTCTCGCCTCGTCACCGAGGGCGATGCTTCGCCTCGTGGCTTACGGAAGATTACTAGGCCTTGCGTAGTCTCAGTAGC
>JAECRX010000222.1 GCA_016292335.1 Candidatus Sifarchaeum subterraneum
AAACAAAAAGGTTCCCGGATTGAAACTGGTGGCTCCTGGGTTATCAATAAAAGTTCAAGGGATGAAAGGGCCAATTTTAGAGGGAGAGCTCCCTAAATGCAAAGAGTTCGGAAACAAAATAGCAACTCAAATGAAAACTTGATCACCTATCTTCACTTACATTCCAAACAACGTTGCATACAAAGTGAAAGCTAAAAAAAGATATTTTTCGAATATTTAATGTTACATTTGTTCTTTCCAACCAAATCTATCGGGAAACTTTGTAGAGTTTTGCCATAAATGCTATTCATCATATTTTGAAGACTAATTCTAAAGGATCGTTATTCGCTTATAGTAGTTGCCTTTCTTTATATATTTTGGAGGATAAACCATAGGTGAATGGGAAATGAAAGAAGAAAATGTTACAGTGATTCTAATTTCTCCTGGTATAGTAACCGTCTATATTCTTCAAGGTACAAGGTCAATTCTGGTTGATACTGGTTATCCAGGAAGCGATTTAAAAATTATGAAGAAATTTTCTAAGAATAGTATTGATCCTAAAGATATTTATGATTAATTTAGAAGGGTTAGCAAGAAATTTTTAAAGTAAGGGGATAGAACAATTGAAATCGAGTCATAATAGTAGTATGGGCGAGGAGTTACCTCACGCACATCTGTTGCACTTTATCTCTGTTTTAGTGTTCATAGTAGTATTGATTTTAGATTATTTTGTCTTTAAATTCTCAATTGGACTTTCAAGCGTTATCCCGTTGTGGATCAGAATAATATTGTTTCTTGTCGTGTTGACATTCGCCCTCGTGTTAATGGGAACAGCGCACAAAGTTTTATTTGGTGGGTTATTTTATACTGAACAGCACGAGCCATCAACTCTAGTAACTACTGGAGTTTTTGCTCACGTTCGGCATCCCATGTATCTCGGAATCCTTTTGATATATCTTGCATTTATCCTTGTGACAATGTCAATTATTTCCATTATCCCATGGATTTTAATTATTGTTCTTTATGATAAAATGGCAACCTATGAAGAGCAATCTCTCGAAAAAATATTTGCAGAGGAGTATTCAGAATATAAAAACCGAGTACCGAAGTGGATTCCCCGATTATCGTCGTCCAAAAAAAATAATGATAAAAATCCCAGTAACATGACCTAGATTTTCTTTTTTAATATCAAGTTATTTAATTACATTTCTTTTAATATAGGCACAGATTTGTTCAGTTAATTTTTCATATTCTTGAAATTTAAACCAATAAGATGCTCACACGAAGAGTTGGATGATTATATTATATAAATGAGTTAATTCCATTCAAAGAAGTTCCCGAACTAGAGAGAATACGAGCGAATCTAATCAACAAGTAGTTTTTTGCATCCAAGATATAGCTTTCGGGATCTTTTTTCTCCTAATCCCCTTATCTGACCGACAGGAAGAATATCTTTCTCGTAGGCCTCCACATATTTCTCTGCTGAATTTATTGAGTGTTCGACAAGTCCTTCAATGACAGAATATGGTATTCCTTTTACATCACCCGCTACTAATTCAATGGGGATTCCTGTTATTTGATCTTCGGCGATAGTTGGAGATTTTTGAGAAATGCTCCCTAGATTAAGATGGGTTAGTATCAGTTCAGCTAATTTTGCATATTCTTGAAATTTAAAGCGATGAGATGCTCTCACGAAGAGTAAAATCAATTTATGTGTATCGACCCGGTAAGCGACAACTTCAAAGTTCTCATATAAAACTGCCATCGGTTTTGTATTACCATTACCACCGTTGAACATTACATAAAGATTGATAAGTAATTGATCCATGTAGTCAGCATTCCAATCGTTGTTCCTGTTAAATTCTCTTTTCCATTTAACCACAGGACCTCGTAAAGGGTCGAAGTCTAAGTATACAATTGCCATCAGATCTTCTTCAGACAACATTTCATTCACCTGAATAGTTTAGAGAGAAGTTTTCTCAATAATTGAAGGAAATCACCCCTTTCACTGGGCTCAACGGCAACGAGAGGATAAGTTGGAACGTCAAGGACATTAGCAACCCTATCAGCACTCATAGCACCTTCTAAATCTTGCTTATTGGCTATTGCAAGAATGTTAAAGCTATCTTTCCGTTTTAACCACTCGATAATCATTTTACTCTGCAGTACATTTTGGGGTGTACTATCTGTGATCACAAAAATCAAAATGGAACCAGTGATAAACTGACTCCACATCGGTAAAAAATTCTTGTGTCCAGCCAGATCCCAAAGTGCAATTTCATGCTCTTCAAAAGAAATTCGCTTTAGGTCTAGTCCAATGGTAGGAAAATAATTCAGTCGTGGTTTCTTCCCTGAAATAAGCTCGATTAGAGTGGTTTTTCCTACTCGGGGATAACCTATAAACGAGATTTTGACTGGCTGGCCACTCATATGAATCCCTTCCCTTCAACACAACATAAATCTATATCTGTAAGTCCCCCTCTTTATCACAATTACATCATAATCTCATCTGGGGAACTTAAAAAACGACATAAATCTGTATTTATATCCACTCCCCTTCTTCTCTTTTAAAAACTTGTAATACCCTAAACTATACGCCGATAACATTTATCGTCCCTTACGAGTCATCTGGAACTATTTCAAGCGTCGGACTTTCACGGATAGCCCGTCTCATGTACAAGAAAGTACCACGAGTGAGATACTCGTAGTATTCCGTTATTGCATGGTAATTTTATTCAATATAGCAACCTCTATAAGAATTGAAAATAGAGCTAGAAACGAGGAAACTAGTTTCCCAGCTTGCGATTGAAGCCGAGGAAACGAAATTATAGTAGACCATTGAGAAAAAAATCAAGATATTTCATTTGGTGCCCGCAATTTGGATATGCCACAGTTGGTAAAACACGTGGCAAAATAAAAGAGCTATATGCTGGTTATACACTCTCCTCTGCAGGACTAGTAAGTTCAGCAAATTCGGGGATACGAGGGGCTAGGAATCTAATTATGAAGGGAGCTATCAAAACAGTGACTATAGACAAGACAACTATACTAACTTGAAGGCTGGGGTCCAAAATACCCAACTCTAAGGCGATAAATGCTACAACCAGTGTAGTGGAGAGCTGAGGCATAGAAGCGGCACCAATTAGGGCGCTCGTCTTTCCCGAGAAGCCGATGAGGCGGCCGGCTACATAGCCACTTAATAACTTAGACGCGATTAACCCTCCAATTATCACCGCAGTCAATATCAGAGCATTACTTACATTGAGAAATACAGTTAGATCTGTTTCAATCCCTATCTCTAATAAGAAAATAGGGATGAAAATACCGTAGCTAAGAGCGTGAAGTTTATTCTCAATTCGATGATGTTTAATGGTATCTGAAAGGATGAAGCCAACGAGAAATCCGGCTATGATGGCGTGCATACCTAGAAATTCGAAAAGAACAGCTACTGCAACGGTTACGATTACAACAAACTGAAGCTCCTCCTCAAACCTTTCGCGATTCCTTTCTTTGAAAAACCACTCTTCGAACTTAGGCAAGATGCTCTTAAGACCAATTACGGAAAAAACAACTAAAGTGATGAAAATCGGTAGGGACAGGGCGGTTGTGGGGTCTGCTGTCTGAAAGATCATGGATAAGATAAATAGGCTTCCTATATCCTCAATTATAGTGGCTCCTATGATAACGGCACCAACATCCGTGGATATCAAACCCTTAGCCTCTAAAGATGGAATTATCACTGCTATGGAAGAGGAAACAAAAATTGTTCCAATAATTATGGCAGTTAAGAACTCATAGCCAAAAAGGAAGGCTACAGTAAAACCTACAAGGGCAGGAATGGCACCGTTCATAATAGCCAGAATTAACACTTTCTTCTCCATTTGAGTTAAAATGTCTGTTTTCACTTCCATACCAGCCATGAACATTAGAAAGACAGCACCTATTGAACCCAAAAATAATATGGGAGGTGTCAGCTGAATTAGGTTAAGACCTAAGGGGCCAATAACAATCCCCGCCACTATTAAGGCCACAACATATGGTAGATGAAGCCTCTTAAAGACCTCCGAGAAAAAAAGACCAGATCCCAATATTATGAAAAACACAATATAGTCACTCTGCAAACGTCTCACCTTTCTTAGTTTTTTTCATGCATACGTGAGAAATTAGATAAATACACGCGCACAACACATTCACGGCCATCCGTCCTTTTCACTGCCTCCTGTTGTAAGCGTCTCTAAATAATTCTTGATTGATTTATCAAAAAATTTGGCATCAATATGTCCCATCTATTCCAAACATGGATACGTCTTAGTATAAGTTATTGCAAGTTTTAACCGCACATATAATAATGTTCTCTTATTAATGCTCCACACGAAAAATAGTATATCCATAATTAGCGATTAAATCGCAAAATTAAGAGTATCATGGAGCTTTCCATCAATTGCCCGTATTTTGCAGCTTTTCTTGACAATACCTCACAATCTCCTGCGCACTCCCATCTATTAAATGCCTCTCATCAGCTTTTATCGGATTATCACTAAGGTTTAGTATTTGTAGGTTAGTGAGGTGCTCCAACCCTCTGATTTCTTCTATCCGATTCTTATAGAGGTATAGTTCTTGTAGGTTAGTGAAGTGCTCCAACCCTCTGATTTCTTCTATCCAATTCCAACTAAGGTTTAGTTTTTGTAGGTTAGTGAGATGCTCCAGCCCACTGATTTCTTCTATCCGATTACCATGAAGATATAGTTCTTGTAGGTTAGTGAGGTGCTCCAACCCTCTGATTTCTTCTATCCAATTCTTATAAAGGTTTAGCTTTTTTAGGTTAGTTAGGTGATCTAACCCCTTGACTTTTTTTATCCGATTCCAACTAAGGTTTAGTTTTTGTAGGTTAGTGAGATGCTCCAATCCTCTGATCTTTTCTATCCGATTCTTATAAAGGTCTAGTTCTTCTAATTTAGAGAGGTGCTCCAATCCTCTGATCTCTTCTATCTGATTCCAACTAAGGTTTAATTTTTTTAGGTTAGTGAGATGCTCCAACCCTCTAATCTCTTCTATCTGATTACCAAGGTCTAGTTCTTGTAGGTTAGTGAGGTGCTCCAACCCTCTGATCTCTTTTATCCGATTACCATGAAGATATAATTTCTTTAGGTTAGTGAGATGCACCAACCCTCTGATCTCTTCTATCCGATTATACCTAAGGTCTAGTTCTTGTAGGTTAGTGAGGTGTTCCAATCCTCTGATCTCGGTAATATCATCAATTCTTTTTTCGCGAAGATCTAGTTTATCGTCATCGACATAATATTTTTTTCCTCCAACCATCACAAAATTATCAGTCATATTCTGGTCATCACCTTTTTTTGGGTTCTTTCCCTCTTACTAATTTTCTTTTTCTCTAAGCCTAATTTCTTTTATACTAATTTTATA
>JAECRX010000223.1 GCA_016292335.1 Candidatus Sifarchaeum subterraneum
CTACTGAGACTACGCAAGGCCTAGTAATCTTCCGTAAGCCACGAGGCGAAGCATCGCCCTCGGTGACGAGGCGAGAACACAGAGGAAAGCTGGAAGCCCTTCACTTCAGGGAGGGGAGGAAGTCACTTTATAACCTTTGGAGTTTATCTTTTGCACCACCATATCTTTGATTTCATTCGCATGTTCCTTTAATTTTCTTTTAATTAATAAATTTCTTTTTTGGTTTATCGGTTGAATTTAAGATCTTTTTTAATGTTTCAAATGTTTTTGTTCCTTTTCCATTCCTAAATATTTCTTTAAATATTTCTGGAGAATCAACATCTAACGAAATTCGTTCTGATTTTACTATTTTTAGAGGAACATTTTTGGCAATTGCCTTTTCGCAATGTTTTGTAAAACTATCTTCTCCAAAAGAGGGTTCAATAACATTGCCAGGACAAAGTAACAACGCATTTGTACCATTGTTTCTAGATGGGCAAATAATTACGAATTCTTGAAGTCTTTTTTTTCGATATTTTAATAGCATAGATAGATCTGTTGCTTTTAATAACGGGATATCCGCAGGAATAACTAATATAGCTTCAGCTCCTTCTTTCATACAGAATTGTATTGCAACAACAATAGCCTTATTTAATTCTGGAGGTCCTTTTTCTAGAAGAGGTATGATCCCCCATCTTTCAGCAAAGTTTAGTATTTCTGGATCTGGGGAAATAACTACTGTCTCCGTTATTGATTTGGTTTCAGTTACCGATCGGAGAACATCGGAAAGCATAGAAATAACGAGTTCTTTTCTTTGATTTTCACTCAAAACTGTTGACAATCTTCTTTTAGATTCCTTGAAACCTTTAATTGGAATTATTGTGAAAGTTTGCAAATTTATTGACGCCTCTTCCATTCTTTCACTTCCTTTCCGATTTTTCCCACCACTGTTGGATCTTTTATTGCTGCTCTTGCGATAGAAAATGCATCAGCGCCACTCTGTAGCATTAATAACGCCTTATCAACATCGGTCACTGAGTTATTTCCAATCAGAATTGTCTTGAATTTTTTATCTTTCTTCCAAGAACTAATTTTACTTACAACCTCCAAGTCTGCATATGGTTTTCCTGGCTTCATGGCATCAATGTGAATACCATCAGCACCTGCTTTAAAGATTATTTTTGCTATGGCTAAATCATCTACAACATTTGCCCTCGTTTTTATGATGATTGGAATTTTTAACTCTTTTTTAGCATTTTTGATAAAAGCTTCTAGATGTTTTGGTTTTGCAAGAAGTTTCTGTCCTGCACCGATACTCATTATTTCTGGCTGTCTACAATGTGCATTCAATTCAATTGCATCTGCAATATCTTCAATGATTTTTCCAACTTCAATAAAACTATCTATGGTACTAACTCTTACATTGACCGAAACAAGAGCTCCACCTTTTTTGGCTGTCAAAACATTTCTTTGGATAAACTCAGCCATTTCTTCAAATTCAAATTCAAATTCTCTTCTTCCTCTTGCTATTATTTTCTTTCCTGCTTCAATCGTCTGTTTGTCGCAGTTAAACCCTCCTAAAGTAACCATTCTCGCTCCTGCTTCAGCAACTGTTTTACAAAAATTTCCGTTGGTAATTCCAGCCATTGCACTGAGTATTGCTTGGTTTTTCAAATAGAGCATAAATACTTCTTGTTCTTGGGTCTTTTAAAAAAGTAAAGGAAAAAATCACAAAATTAAAAAGCCTTAATAAGGCCGATAATTTCTTTTGAAAGCTGGATTTTGTCTTCCATCTTTTTCATGAGGATGTTAGTAACATGAACTTCAAGACCAAGGGATTCGATTTCATTTTTCAATTCTCTATCTTTCTTGTCAATGATTAAAACATCTATCAACTCAGAATATATCTGCGCAACTCCAAAAGAGGAAACTTCAATTCCTAATCCTTTCATCAACTTACCTGCTGGACCACTGACGGGAGCTTCGCCAATTATTGGACTTACTGCAATTACAGGCTTTTTGCTGTCTAGTATAGCTTGTTTTATTCCCTTAATTCCGAGAATTGGTTCAATCGATGTTATTGGATTACTTGGACCGATAATAATCCCCTCACATTCAATTAAAGAATCAACCACTCCAGGAGCAGGCGTTGCTATTTCTACTCCATCAAAAAAAACATCATGGACTTCTGGCATACCCTTTTCTCTTACCCAGAATTCTTGAAATGCTAGAATTTTATTTTTACTACTTCGAATTTTCGTCATGACTGTATCGTTGGTCACGGGGAGAATCTTTGCCTTTATTCCTAATTTAGTGCTCATAATGCTTATTGTTTCACTTAAACTATATTTTTTCAAAAGTAAGGTTCTATAGATATGCGTAGCAAAATCTCGGTCTCCTAGCAGAAACCATGTATCATGCCCATATTTTGCGAGCAGTTCAAGACAGTTAAATGTATCATTTTTTATTCCCCACCATTTTTCTTCATCGAGAATACCCGAGAGCATGTATAAAATGGTATCGATGTCTGGGCTAATATGTAGGCCAAAAAGATTTATGTCATCACCAGTGTTTACGATAATCGTAAGAGTTTCCTCTTGAACAACTTTGATCAATCCTTGAATCAGTTTTGGGGTACCTGTTCCGCCCGAAAGCACTGTGATCATCGCAAACACCGCAGATAATATTTTTTGGATGAATTTTTTCTTTATCCAATTAGTAAAGAAAACGTTTAGAAAAAAATGGAAGTAAACATATGAGGGGGACTTAGATTGATTGGTTATTATCTTTTTCTAGATTTCCAACAAAAAGTCCCACCCAAAAAAAAAATACAAAGTGAATCGGGGAGAATCTAAATACGGGTACAATTCAAAACGAAATATTTCATTCTCTAACCATTGCTTCGAGCTCTTTCACTCTTTTTGCTTTCAAAGGGTTAGGACCGAGTTTCTTAACTGTGTTTATGAAGTCAGTCATTACCTCTTTGTATTTAACTCCTTCAGAAGCACTTATCCAATCAAGGCGCAATCTTTCTTTTTCAATCCCTAGTTCTTCAATGATCTCTTCTAATACTTCATAATTAGTCATAGCCTTGTAATTTCCGTCAACATAGTGGCAATCGCCCAGATGACAGCCACTTACTAGTACTCCGTCAGCACCTTGCAAGAAAGCTTCTAGTACAAACAATGGATTCACTCTAGCTGAACACATTGTTCGAATGACTCTTGCATTGGGTGGATGCTCCATTCTACCAAGTCCGCACATATCCGCTCCACCGTAAGAACACCAATTACAGCAGAAGGCAATTATTCGTGTGTCAATTAATGCCTTAGGATCAGCTAGTGCAGATCTTATCTGAGCTAATATTTGCTCGTTTGTAAATTGTATCTGATTCAAGGCCCCCGTAGGACAATAAGCTACGCATGCTCCGCAGCCTTTGCACAATGCAGGATTTACATTGATTTTTGCTTCATCTTTCTTGCCTTCTACACTAATCGCCCCATATGGGCAAAGACGAGTGCACAGACGGCACATGATACATTTCGAATTATCAATTTCTACTGTAATAGCCTCAACCTCAACCTTTCCTTGAGCCATTAATCTTGTTGCTCTTGATGCGGCTGCACTTGCACTTGCAACTGACTCTGAAATATCTTTCGGACCTGAAATGAAACCAGCAAGAAATATCCCATCGCTATGTGTATCAACAGGTCTAAGCTTGGGATGAGCGACTAGATAAAAACCGTCTGGATTTTTGCTCAATTTAAGAATTTGTCTGAGTTTTTCAGAATCTTTTGGTGGAGTCAATGCCGTATTTAAGACCACCATGTCTACTTCTAAATTAACCAATTCTCCTGACTGTGTGTTATAACTCTTAACTATTAAGTTTTTAGTTTCAGGATCCTCGATTATTTCACTTGGAAGTCCTTGAATGAATTTAACATTGTATTCTTCTCTTGTTCTTCTGTAATAATCTTCAAATTCTCCACTTGCTCTTATGTCTATATAAAAGATAGTCAACTCTGTGTCAGGGTAATGCTCTTTTATCAATTGGGCTTGTTTCATGCCAAACATACAACATACTCTACTACAGTAGGGCAACGCATTATGTGGATCTCTAGATCCGACACAATTGATCCAAGCGATCCGTTTTGGGGTTGTATGATCACTTGGTCTTTCAACGTGTCCTTCAGTATATCCCCCAGCATTTATCATCCTTTCCATTTCGAACGCTGCAAGAACGTTCTCATAAACTCCGTATCCATATTCAAG
>JAECRX010000224.1 GCA_016292335.1 Candidatus Sifarchaeum subterraneum
GAATCTTTTGTGACGAATCCCCTTAATAACTTCAACTTTGTTTAATGGACAAGTTCTGTCATAACTTTATGAGCTAAATCACAAACGAAATCCTTTTTCGGCTGCAAAAATTAATAAATTTCTTTTGAGGTTTTGAACTTTTAGTGATAAAAACCGCATATGTTAATTTTTGATCATCTTCTCTCTTCTATATACGCTTGTAGGATAAACTATCCTACTAAAAAACTATATAACGTTGAACTCATCATTATTGTTTTCACATAAAATAATATGAACAAAATTGGAGGAAATGAAAAATTGTCAAAGGAACTTAAATTGTTTCAACCATGGGAAGAATACAGAAAACAAATCAAAGAAATTCTCGGCGATGAATCAATTCTAAAAGCACAGTGGGACCTTCTAGAGCAATTAGTTTTCATTTGGATTTGGAATCTCATACTATGAGATGAGGTGAAGAAAACATGGGTGAAGAATTAGTCGATCTTATTGTAGAATTGAAAGAAGATGAGGCGTTAAAAGCGACAAAAGCAAAAATAGATGCCGCTGAGGATCCAATTGAGATCATTGAGCTATCAAGAAAGGCTATGAAAATTGTCGGTGACCGCTTTGAGGCTGGAGAGTACATGCTTCCAGAATTAGTTATGGCTGGTGAAATTCTCAAAGGAATTTCGGAAATTATCAAACCGAAACTGATAAAGGCTGATACCAAATATATTGGCAAGTTTATCTTAGGGACCATAGAAGGGGACATTCATGACATTGGTAAGAACGTTATAAAATTCTTGCTTGAAGGAAACGGTTTTGAAGTGATTGATCTCGGTATAGATGTTCCCCCCGAAAAATTTGTGGAAACGCTCAAGGAAACTGGTGCACCGATTATTGGTATGAGCGCACTACTGTCGTCTGGCTATCCAGGTATGAAGAAAACCGTAGAACTCATAAAAGAGGCTGGCCTCAGAGATAAGGTGAAAATACTCATCGGAGGAGAGCCAATGGATGAGCTTGTAATGGAGTACACTGGTGCTGACGCTTGGACGCGGTCAGGCGCTGAAGGTGTGATAATAGCGAAAAAGTGGATGGGTGTGTGATGAAAGATGAGTAAAAGTCCTGAAGAATTGTTTGAAGAAAGATATGGAAGATGGAAAACTGCTGTCGAAGTAAAGGTTCCTGACAGAGTACCGCTTACACCATCCATTTATGGAAGTTGGGCGGGTACATACTCTGGATTTACTGCCCAAGAAATCTACTGGGACGTTACAAAATCGATACAGGCACATACCAAATTAATACAAGATTTCCCCGAATGGGATTCAATTTGCATGGGCGTTTTATGGTGTCTTCCCATGTTCGAGTCTACTGGCCAAACCATCTACCGACTTCCTGGCAAGGATCTCAGTCCTGACCTAACTCTCCAATTCTATGAAAAAACCAATATGTTTCCCGAAGAATACGATGAATTTGCCGAAGACCCTATTAAATGGATTTTGGAAAAATTTTATCCGCGGATTTGTACGGAACTAGCTGAACCAGGATCTGCTCGTGCTTTTGTAGGGATACTGAAAGCGGCTTGGGCTTTTGCTAACTTCTTTGGTGCCTTGGTTCCTGCTTTCATGGAATGGGAACAAAAATACGGCATGCCTAGAAACATCGGAGGCTGGTCAAAGTGTCCATATGACGTATTAGGTGACAAAGTGCGGGGTATGGAAATAATGACAGATCTATATCGACGACCAGACAAGGTCAAGAAAGCGTGTGAAGCAATTGTGCCTTACCTAATAACACTTGGGAGAATTACTGGTGGTTTTGCTCCAAAATATCCAGTTATGTTCTATCTACACAGAGGAAATGTCCCCTTTATGACTTTAGAACATTTTGAGGAGTTCTATTGGCCAACCTTCAAAGAAACGGTGTTGGGAGTCGTAGAAGCTGGACATCTCGTCCGATTTTACACAGAAGGTGACTGGGGCCATAATCTAGAGTATCTAAATGAATTACCGAAGGGAAAAGTGATCATTCATCTGGACAGAACTGACATAGTTAAAGCAAAAGAGATCATAGGCGATAATCTATGTATTGAAGGAAACATACCCACTCCTCTCCTAGCTCTAGGTACACCCAATAAAGTCGAAGAATACGTCAAAAAAATCTGTGAAGAATGTATGGAAGGCGGCGGCTTTATCATGGACGGTGCAGGTGGTATACCCGATGAAGCCCCACTAGAAAATGTCAAAGCGATGAATGAAGCCACCCTAAAGTATGGCCAGTATAGGAGATAAAAGGAACACTTTCACCTTTTTTTTTAATCGAGAAAGATAAAATAATCTCAATATTGTTTTCAATGTGAAAAATGTGTGGAATATGAGTTATGACGCTTTCTTAATAGTGACAAAAGAAATAAAGAAGTTGCTTTAGAGTATGCAAAGAAAAACGCGAATATAAATCAAATCAACAAAAATTTTAGAGAATTGGTAAAAAGCTTAGCTAAATATTCCATGAATCTTATAGCCACATTTTAGACACTTACCGTCTCTTATATTATTTTTAAGGATTCGATATCCCCTTCTTTCAATTACGATTTCGTTACATCCAGGACATATTGTATTTTCCATCCCAAGTTCTGGTGCATTACCAACATAAATATAATACATGCCTTCTTCTTTCGCTATGCTGGTAGCTTTCTTCAAAGTTTCCAATGGCGTAGCTGGTGCATCTAGTTGATACATTGGGAAATATCTTGAGAAATGAATAGGAGTTTCGGGTCCCAAGTTATCTATAATCCATCTTACCATTTCTCTGGTTTTATCCAAGTCATCAGACCATCCTGGAATTACGAGATTTGTAAGTTCGATAAAAATTTTGTTTTCTGGCATTGCCCAATTTTTCAAAGCCTCTAAATAAGCCTCTAAATGGCCTCCACCGCAAAGAACATTGTAGATTTTTTCATCAAATCCTTTTATATCTATATTAGCTGCATCTAACACAGGTGCGATTTCCATCAATGGTTCTTTTGAGATATATCCGTTGGTAACATATACATTTAGCATATTTTCTTTATTGGATAACCTTGAGCAATCTAAGGTGAATTCATAAAATACAGTAGGTTCATTATATGTATAAGCGATTGAAGGTGTTTTGTATCTCTTGGCAAGTTCTAAAATTTCTTTTGGCGATGTTTTATATGGAGGATTTTCTATAAATCTTTGTGAGATTTCCCAATTTTGGCAATTCTTGCAGTGTAAATTGCATCCTGAAGACCCAATTGATAGTATTGGAGTTCCAGGAAGAACATGATATAATGGTTTTTTCTCAATTGGATCAATATTTACAGATGAATTTCTTCCGTAATTTAGTGAAAACAAAGTTCCATCAATATTTTTTCTTACTCGACAGTTACCAACTTTTCCATTAAGAATTTTACAGTTCCAAGGACATAAATGGCACTGTATATATTTTTTATCAGGTACTTTTTCCCAAAATAAGGCCTCTTTCATCCTTTTTCAGTCCTTTTTCCATCTTTCATAATGTCATTTGAATCTTGATTAACTATGGTTTTTTCTGTTAAAGTTTTTTTCTGTTAAAGTGGTTGAAGTGAATTTCGCACAACATATGCCAAAAAATAGGATTCTAGTTAGCAAGCTTTGAATGAAGGGCTTTAGGCCATCCTAGGAATTTAATAAAACTTCTTTAGCAACTTGAAAGAGCTTTTCTAAATATTTAGTTGATACATGAAATTTTGGTGTCCATTCTAATTCTGCTAAATAGTCACTAATCGCAAAAATAGCTCCTACCTCTACATTTCTATATTCAGCTACTGCAAAAATTGCTGAAGCTTCCATGTCAACAGTTAAAACACCTTCCTTTTGATATTTTTTGACTTCTACTACTGTTTCTCTATAAGGTGCGTCTATAGTCCATGTTGTCCCAACAACATATTCTAGACCAAATTTACTTAATGTTTCCTCTATCTTTTTCACCAATGTTTTTGAGGCATAGGAATGTTTGGAGGGTTCTAGATAGTGATGAGAGGCTCCTTCATCTCTTATTGCCTTATTACAAACAATAATGCTGCCAACTCTAAGATGCTTTTGCAAAGATCCCGCTATACCAACAGATAAAAATTTCTTCACACCAAAAGCAATAAGTTCTTCCATTAGAATTACTACAACAGGGGCACCAAAGCCAAAGTTTCCTAAAACACCAATCTGATCTTCTGTTTCTTTTAACAAATAGAATTCACCATAAAATCCCCCAACTTTTCTTATTTCATGGTTTTTAATTATATAATCAAGCAATTCGTTGCTATAACAAAAAATTACTCCTTTTGGGGGTTTAAATTTCGAAAATTTTCCTAATTTCTTCCGATATTCCAAAAACTTTTGAGGAGTGATTAAAGCATCTTCTTTATGTTTGTTTTTAAAATTTGGGAATGACATAATTACTCAGTTATTTTAATATTTTATAAAATTTAGGCGATGGACGCTAACGTTTTTTACCTTGCAACCTTTTTTGAACTTTTTCGCTTGTTAATTCTCGAAGTGCATTAGAAGCAGTCCATTTGGCACTCTTTGAATCCATTGTTTGAATCTCCTTAGCAGTTTCAATTGCCTTCTTATTTAAATTGAGGTTTCGTTTTCCAATCTGCCTTAATGCCCAATTAACCGCTTTTTTGACAAAGTCTCTATCATCAATAGACTCTTTCTTTATTATAGGTAGGAACTTTAAAAACGCCTCATCTTTTGCTTTTTTATCATGAACGGCTAAATAAGCCATCAGAGCAAATCCTGCCCTTTTGACAAATTCTTCTTTTCTAAAACTCCAGTTAACCGCTTTTTGATAAGCAAATTTAGTCTTTCTAAAAAGATTGTTGCAACATCCATCGCAAACGGACCATGAGTCAAAGTCTTTTACCCAAATCTCCATTTGCTCATCGGTTACCATTTCAGGATCATCAATCATGCTTGCAAGTATCTGTGCTTCGTGGATACCAGATGACCAGAGTTTTTGAGCTAGGAGATGATTTTTGCCTATTTCTTTAGCCAGCTTTCTCAGGTTGGGAATGGATATACCATAAGCGTTCTTTGGGGTAATTCCAAACCGTGCCATACCTGCTACTACTTCTGGATTAGACAGAGCTTTCAATTTTTCTAGAATTTCTTCATATTGCAGTTGTGTCTCCCACCATGATACTTATGAATGCTTTTGCCCAACGTTCTACAGGTATATGAAGTTGCCGTAGACAATTTTGGGAAATATAAAAAATTAAGAAATAAGAAGATTTTCCTGCAAAAATTGAAGAGGTAAAATTTGTTGGATCTCTTCAATGATAGTGAAAAAGCCAAAATTTTTGATTTTGTTAAGACTCTTTAAAAAATGAAATAATTCCACTAGAATATCATTTTCAGGTATTTGAATTAGCATACCTTCTGTCTCACCATTAAGTTTGAACACTCTGATTGAATAAAAGTCTTTTAACACTAAAAAAAGGGATTTAATAATTCTTTCATCATTGGTTTCTATCCAGATGATATTATCAAATTTACGAGACTTATTTTCCCATAAAACCTTGCTTGAATAGTATTTGCTTATTCGCTCCTGTAAATCAGACTTTTTCAAATTTAATTGAGTTGAAATTGCTTCAACATTGATATTATTTTTATTGAAGATGTATTCTAAAATTTGCAAATCTTTTGACTCATATTTCAGTTTTATATTTTCAGTTTCATTCCATAGAATGTCAAAAAATTCTCCTTCAATCAATATTTTCTTCAAATTGTGATCCCATGCAAAAGAACTCGAAAGTGAATATCCAATATTATTTTTATTTTCACTCATCCAGATGTTCTCTATTTCCATGACTTTAAAATTTCTGATCCAATTCCACGCGACTAGTTGACGAAAATTCTTTGTTATAGCATTTTCAAGTGATAATGGTCCTGAAAAAATGCAAAACAAAGTATTTTTTTTGCCTCCTGCTACTATATATGCTTCTGTTAAATATTGGAATATTTTAATTTTCTCAATTGCTTTTTCTTTTTCAATTAAATCAGTAATCGCTAAAAATTGTTTCAAGCCAAGGGGCAAGTAATTTAGTTTCAAAATTCAACACGTGGGGTAGTTGATTTTTTCCATACTCATCTTTAAACAAATCGGTTTTTCATTTTTAGAATCGGAAATTGGACGTTAGTTTTTCGTAAATCTTGAATACAGAAACTATTGTTTATTTAACTGAGAAATATTCAATAACATTGGCTCTTTTCAGTTATAATAATTTGAATACTAGATAGACTTAATTTTGAACTAATCTATAGATAATAATTAGCGTAAATTTATTTTTATCATCTAGTATTTTTATCGGACATAGACGAAAAATTTATATAACTATTAATACTTATTACAACAAAAATATATAAAAAC
>JAECRX010000031.1 GCA_016292335.1 Candidatus Sifarchaeum subterraneum
ACTTCTAATATAGATTCAAAAATACGTCAATGAACAAAAACTTGGAGGAAATTGGTCAATGAAAATCGATGTTCTCAAGGAGAAAGAGAATGTATTATTGGGCAGAAAGGAGATTGACTTCATCTGTTTTCACCCTAACGAGGGGACTCCCATAAGATACGATATTAGAAAGAGATTAGGTGCTCTTTTTAACGCAGATATTGAAACAGTTTATATAAGAGCACTAAAATCGGAGTTTGGTAGAGCAGCTAGTAAGGGACTTGCTATGATTTATAATTCCCCAGAAAGAGCTTTGGAGATTGAACGAGAGCATATAATCAAAAGAAATCAACCTACAACCAAGGATAAGGGTAGCGAGGAAGGGTAATTCTATAACCATGTTTATTTTCTGGTTTATGAAAGGGAGAGTTTTATATGGCTCATAAATATTATAAAATTGAGGGAAATAAATTAGTTCGCCTTAAACGAAAATGTACTCGTTGTGGGTCGTTCATGGCCGACCACGGAGACAGATATGCTTGCGGGAAGTGTAGCTACACAGAATTCAAGAAAAAAGCCAAAAAACCCAGCGAAGACTGAAAACAAAATACAAAATCTGAATGAAAAGGTAACTCGTGCTTTTTATTTTTCATCGCTTTCTGGGGCTTACTGATTTCGTTTTGTAATGGAGGAAAGGATTTTTTTAGAGTGAACCTTAAATTCCAAGTATATTTTGATGATAAAAAGAAGGAAACAGGCACCATGATATGTCTAGGAATTGAAGGTACTGCACATTCGTTTGGTGTAGGTATAATTCGAGAAGAAGCTGATCAAGTTGACATACTATCTAATGTACGTTCTGTATACACACCAGAGAGAGGAGGAATTCATCCTAGAGAAGCTGCCCAACATCTGGGTAAAGTAATTAAAGATGTAATCAAGAAAGCTATTGAAACTGCAGAGATACGTCTTTCTGATATCGATTTGGTCGCCTTTGCACAAGGACCCGGGTTAGGACCTTGTTTGAGGACATCTGCCACCGGTGCAAGAGCTTTGTCTTTGTTGATTGATGCCCCGTTGGTGGGTGTAAATCACTGCGTTGCCCATGCTGAAATTGGAAAGCTAATAACGGATGCTGAGGATCCTGTTATTCTTTACGTGAGCGGTGCAAACACCATAGTTTCTGCTTTAGAAGGTAGAAGATATCGTGTTTTTGGAGAGACACTTGACATTGCAATTGGTAATATGCTCGATACTTTTGCAAGAGAAGTCGGTTTACAACATCCTGGAGGTCCCAAAATAGAAAAACTTGCAAAAAAAGGAAAAAAACTGATCGATTTGCCTTATATTGTAAAAGGTATGGATTTATCCTTTTCAGGACTTTTAACGGCTACTTAAAACAAATTAAAGATACAACGTTAGAAGATTTATGCTTTAGCTTACAAGAGGTCGCTTTTTCTATGCTGACTGAAGTGACTGAAAGGGCACTCGCACATACTGAGAAGCCAGATGTTCTTTTAACTGGTGGAGTTAGTCCAAACCGCAGATTGCAAGAGATGCTTAAATATATTTCTGAAGAACACGATGCAAAATTCTATGCAGTCGCTTCCCCAGCACTTGCTGGAGATAATGGTGCAATGATTGCATGGACGGGAATTCTCGCATATAAGTCTGGCCAGATTTTGGAAGTGGAGAAATCATATGTTATACCCCACTGGAGAATGGATCAAGTAGAAATAAACTGGGTTCCTGATGAGTAAGGTGGGGAACGGAATACTAAGGGTAAATCACCCGTAGTACGTTCTTGTGCATGAGATGAGCCATCGATGAGAGTTCGATGCTTCAGATGGTTAGGATAACATGCAAGGGACGAGAAATGTCAAAGAAATAGGTGAAGGACAAGAAATGTCATCAAAGGGGGCCGAAGCAGATCTTTATCTGGAGGAATGGTTTGATAAGAAGATAATCAGAAAATACAGAGTAAATAAAGAATATAGAGTTCCGGAACTTGACAAAAAGATAAGAGAGTTCAGAACGGTTCGCGAAGCTCGTCTATTACATGATGCTAAGAGAGCAGGAGTACCTACACCCTTTATTTATGAAGTAGACCTTCCAAACACAACTATTCGTATGGAATACATAGAGGGGCCAACTATAAAAAACATATTAGGGGAAACATCAAAGGAACTTCGCGAAAAACTTTGTCTACAAAATTGGGCGGCAGATTGGAAAGCTGCACAACCATAATTTGATCCATGGTGATCTGACAACCTCTAACATGATCTATAATTCAGAAAAACAAATATACTTCGTTGATTTCGGCCTGGGAGAATATTCTAGTGCGGTAGAGGAAAAAGCCGTCGATTTACACCTAATGAGGAGGGCTCTTGAGAGCTCTCACTATCTCATTGCTGATGAATGCTTAGATGCGATTTTTAAAGGATATAAGGAGGAAGTAGGGGAACCAGCAAAGGAAATTTTCGAGAGAGTTAAAGAGATCAGAAAGAGAGGACGATATGGAAGAAAAATTGTTGATGATTAAGGACAACGCATTACTTAAATAAATATTCGCGTAGAGTGATGTTTTTAACGCAAAAATTTTAAAAAAGAACTTAAAATTTTCAAAAACAAAGAAATTTCTTTATGAATTGAAATATGCTTAGAGTGAGAACTCAAAGTATAGAATGTCTCTCTTAAAATAGAATCGGCGGAGAGATTTTTGATGAGCAAGGGAGAAAAAGAAGAAGAAAAACCAGTTGCCGTGGATATGACGGCAATCGACACTTACGTCCTGATTACTTTGTTTATCAACATCTTAGGCACTCAAGCTTGGCAGCACCTGGGCCTGAGAGTTAAGCCAGGAACAGATGAGATTGTGAAAGATATTGAGCGAGCGAAGGTAGCAATCGACTGTATTGAATTTCTCATCGATAAAGTGACCCCATATATCCCAAACAGCGAAAAAAAGGGGATTCGAAAACTATTGGCAGATCTTCAGATAAATTTTGTAAGGATCAGCTCTGAAACTCAAGCAAAGAGCTCTGAAGGCAATGAATAAAAATAAGAGAGAGTCCAGCGAAAGGATTACTTTAAATGCTAATTTGCGTTTTTTTTCTCCCAACTTTTTAAATAGTCTTTGGTCTTGAAATTCATTTTCATGCTGTCATAGTTGATAACACAATTGTGAAAGTGGTTTATTTTTTAACAGAGATCGAGATTCTACTAACGAAATAATTAAGAGAGAATTTAATGCCCTTCTCCTCAATTTTTTTGGGAGGTTTATCCAAGTTCAGTTTTTTTCTCAAAGTCTTGTTCAAAAAGGTTTGCTATCGAAAAAAAAAATAAACAGTTCACTTTCAAACAAGAGTCTGTGTTAAGTTTATAAATTAAAAATATCAAATTAGAGTTGGTGAAATTTTTAATGTCGGAAACAATGAGTGTTAAAACTCAAAAAAAGGAGAAAAAGGAAAAAAAGGAAATAATCCTAGGTCAATATTACTATAGAGGTAAGGGAATTATTGAGCCTGAAATAAACCTTCAAGACTTATTGATTGAGTTATTGAAAGAATACGGACCATGCATTAGAGAAAAGCTCGCACAAATTACAAATATCCCCCGCACTACACTATACGATAATTTAGCGCAATTAATTCGCGCTGG
>JAECRX010000032.1 GCA_016292335.1 Candidatus Sifarchaeum subterraneum
AACGTATATGGACGAGTTGGTAGTGTTTGCACCTGGTATTTCTGCTTTTGAGGGTGTGGAAGGTACCATTGTTGAAAGTGTTGACTTTAAATGTGAGAAAATCGCGGGAGACATTTGTAGAGACCATGCAGAGGTGGAATTGAAAGAAGAAGATTATGCCACCGCATTTAATGCCTATAGGAATGCATTTAAGGCTTACGTCCATTGTGGGATGTGGAGCGAAGCTGAAGAGGTTTATCCTAACTTATTCAAGACGCTTCGGAATACATATGGCCTACCCAGGGTATTTGGAAGATTATTGGAATTCTTGTTTTCAGAAACATTAAGTGAAAAACAAGTAGTAACTGGCTCACGTTTACTCCCACTTCTGAATTTTGCGAACAAATTGAGTATTCCAGCTAGAAGGAAGGAAAAAAGAAGAGAACAGTTTGAGAAAATGGCGAAGACGTATCGTAGAAAAGCAACTGACGAATTACAACCGAAAGCAGTTGAATTAGTCAGGGAATACAATTTTTCAGCAGCATTTAAAGTGCTTGAAGGGGCAATCAAATATTTAGAATATTCTAAAGAATTATACGGTAAAATGAATATGGATGAAGAAGTTATCAACATCAAAGACGTTTTGAGTGAATTTAGAGACCGCTATGGGCAACTTGTTGATATGATGGTTAAAGAGCCAGAATTAGTGGTAGAAAGACCACCTGAAGTCGAGGAAATAGAAATAGAAGAGGTACCAGAAGAGGTTCTACCACCAATTCCCCTGATGTCCTATGAAGAATTACGTATTGCAGATCTGAAACGTCTAAAAACGGTTTGGGAAGATACAGTTAATAGATTAGAGCCAGAACTCGATACAAGGGCAATTAGTGTTGACGAATATATGGACCTTTATCAAGAACTCATGTCAAAGATCGCCCCGATGGAGATAGAATTGCGGATAGCAGAAGATAAAGAATATATTGTGCACTGTCTATCTTGTGGCGCTGAAATCTCGCATAAAGATGAAAAATGTCCAAGTTGCAACGCCGAAAGAACGAAATGCAGTATTTGTTTCTTGGACATAGATAGTGGAGAAGCTTTTATTAAGTGTCCCCATTGCCAAGCTTTTGCTCACAAGGACCCATTCTTAGAATGGGTTAAGAAAAAGAGGTTCTGCCCAAGTTGTAGGAAAAGAGTAGAACCAACGGACCTTGGCCTCTAAATCTAAATATTTTTTCTTTTTTTTTAAGAAAAGGGATGAACTAAGGTTACCACCAGTCGACTTTTGCGCGTTCCTTCCATTCTTCCACTTTTTTCGCTTCTTTTTGTAGATCTTGTAACATCATTCTTCCCAATTCAAGAAAGACAAGTTCCACATTTTCATTTGTCTTTGCCGAAGTTTCACAAAAAGGAATTTCCAATCCATATTTAGCTGATAATGTTTTGGCCATTTTTGGCCCGGCATCTGGGGGAACATCTCTAAGAATTTGTAAATCACTTTTGTTGCCTATAAGAATTGTAGGAATTGGCTTACCAATATTTTTAACGATGTTTTCCATCCACATAGGTATGTTTTCATAAGATGAACTTCTTGTTATATCATAAACAATAAGAGCACCATGTGCTCCTTTATAATATGTTCCCAGCAGGAAATGAAACCTTTCTTGCCCTGCTGTATCCCAGATCTGCATTTTCATTGAAACATCATCGATCTCACAAGTTTTTATCCCAAAATCAACGCCAATAGTCATGATGTAGGCGGCATCAAAACGCCCAAAGCAGGTTCTAATGGTAATGCTAGACTTCCCAACAGCTCCATCACCAACAACAATAACCTTGCAAATAGGTAATCCCGCAGACATATAAAACCCACCGATAAGTTATTAGTTTCTATTTTCTTTGCGAAATGGTTCGTAAAGCTAACCTATATTCAATTCTTTAGCTTAATAACTATTGTGTTCAATTAAATAACAGGTATAGTGAGAGAACGTGGTTAACAGAAATTATTTCCTGATGTTTTAGCTCTCCTACTCGGTTGAGAACCGCAAAAGGTTGAAAAATGTTGCAAAAAACTTTTTACTGAGTATCTCACGATTTTTTTTGGGGGGTGACAAAAACATAGTTAGAAAGTCCCAGAAATATCGGATATTGAATATTTTAGTGCAATGGCGAATTGTTTGTGTTCTTATGTGATTATGAAAGCGTTAGAAACCTCAGCAAAACGCTATGATAGAGGAATAAAACTGATCACATGGGGAAATGATAGGAAAATAAAAGAAAAAATCACGTCACGGGTTTCAGAGAACGATCGAATTTTGGAAATTGGAATAGGAACTGGAACTTTGGCAATTTTATGTGCAGAACGTGGTGCACATGTTACAGGTTTTGATATTTCTTCAAAAATGTTAGAAATCGCAAAATTAAAAATTGAAGAAAAAGGTTTAGCCGATTCTATTGAATTAAAAGAACTTTCTGTTGTAGAAATGGATACCCATTTCCTGGATGCTTCCTACGACAAAATTATAGGCACTCTTGTTTTTAGTGAATTAACTGAAGCTGAACAACGATTTGCCCTGAGAGAGAGTTATCGCATCTTGAAAAAAAATGGGAAACTAATTATAGGTGATGAAGTAAGACCAAGATCGCTCGGGAAAAAAATCCTATATTATTTTATTC
>JAECRX010000225.1 GCA_016292335.1 Candidatus Sifarchaeum subterraneum
AAAAAAAGAAGACAAGCAAAGAAGGGATTAGTGAAAATTTCCATAGGGGTAAATCCAAAATACAACAAAATGTTTAATGTCAGGCCAATTGCCGAAGAATTAGGAGGTGGAGGCCACAGTTTTGCAGCAGGTGCAGAACACGACGATTTAAAAATTGTCAAAAAAAGATTAATGACAGGATTATCCGAATTTGGCGTAACCGAATATATCAATATAGAAAAATATGGAAAAAATTGATTAGTAAAAGGAAATATTAGATGGTTGATCAATTTCAATGATAATACCATGAAATGCTTATATTTAATGGATAAGGTCGTATGATATTTTGGACTTTAAGCGAAAATATCAAATATTGTTAAAAGAGACGAGAGATAATCTCAGAGCAAAAAGGTATGAAGAAGCAGTCCACGGTTATGAATATCTCGGTTACTTCCTGACTGAAAATTCAAAATTTAATGAAGCCATAGAAAATTACCAAAAGGCAGAAGAAATTTACCTTAACCACCCAGAAATTTTCCCTAGCCATTTCTATAGAGTTGGAAGAATAAGCCATAAAATTGCTAATTGCTACTCCAGTTTGAACTTGACTGACCAAAAAGAGAACCATATAGGAATTGCAATTGATTATTTTAAAAAAGCCTTGAAAGAAACAGATTCAGATCCTTATAAAGCAGGCAAATGTTATTATTCAATGGCAGAATGTGATAGTGAATACCATAATTCTGAACATACCAAAACTTACTTGAGAAAAGCTGCAGAACTTTTTCTGAAAAGTTCAGAAGAAAAATATCAAGAAGGAGATTATGAAACAGCGATTTTCCGTCTAGAAAAAGCTCTTAACTGTTATATCACTTTGGGCGACCAACAAGCTACCAACGAATGTCAGAAAGAGTTAGTTCAACTTCATCTGAAAAATGCAGAGGTAAATGAAAAAGAAGATTATTTTGAAAACAAGATTATTGCCGGAAAAGAATATGAATATGCCGCTGAAATTCTGGGGAAATTAGGCAAAAGCTCAAAAGCACGCGAATATCGCAAAAAGGCAAAAGCGCTTCTATCGGTGGAAGATCCATATTCCTTTTAAAAAGGCTCTTCTATCGTTTTAATTTTCTTTCGAGCAAAAATACTTTTTTTGTCTTATCTGCTGATTATATTCTAAGGCGTATTAATTTAAAGCGTGTTAATTGGTTCTTGAATTTACTAACATATCTTTTTGCTTTTTCTTTTTGGAACAACCATTTTCCATTTTTTCATCGTTGTTAGATAAATTAAGGCTATCAATTTCTCCGGCTAAAAATGTATCCACCTATGATAATCATACCAATATCAAATGCACAAACTGCAACTAAGTCCAGGAAAATTGGAAATTCGGATACTCCAATGAGAGTAAATCTAAGAGCGTCAACGCTGTAGGTGAGCGGGTTTAGAAGAACAGAATATCCAAGCCAACTAGGAAGTCCTGACAATGGAAATAATGCACCGCTCAAGAAAAACATGGGCATTATTAAGAAGTTCATAATCATTTGAAATCCTTCATGAGATTCCATTACACTTGCAATAGTAATTCCTACGCTTACAAGTCCCATAGCCATTAGAAACATTATTATTAACGCGGTTAAAACACTCATTGGGGTTAGAGTAACACCAATTATGAATGAAAAAATCAAAATAAGGATTCCTTGGATCACTGAAGTCGTACTTGTACCAAGTGCTTTTCCAATGACGATCGATGGTCTCGAAATAGGCGCAACTAAAATCTCTTTAAAAAATCCAAATTGTTTATCAAAGATTATAGAAAGGCCGCCAAACGTTGATGAGAATAAAATAGCCATTCCAATAATTCCAGGGAACAAAAAAGCTGAATAGGACACATTTCGAAATGTTAATCCAAAAGAGGCACCCATTCCTGTGCCAAAAATCAATAGCCAAATTAGTGGTGTTACCACTGAGGATATAATTCTTGATCTGGCTCGATTAAATCGAATTACTTCCCTTAACCAAATAGTGTAAATCGCTCTGAATTCATTTATTAGTTCAGCCATCACTTTCGTCCTCTCCTTAACATTCTCATTCTTCCCCACATCTTTAATCGATCTTTTCCGTTAAGTTTTTCTTCTTCGCGAATAGATCTGCCAGTATATGATAAGAAAACATCATTCAAAGTGGGTTTCTGCAAACTTACACTCTCCACTTCAACATTTATTGAATTGGCAAGATCCAATATTTTGGGAATAACTCGTTCTCCATATTCAACCGTTAAAGTTAACGTTTTGTCGAAATTTTTTGCGTCTTTAACAAACTCCAATTCTTTTACTTTATTCACAAGATTTTCGGAATAATTATTAACATTTAGCCTGACTACATCTCCACCCAAGGAATTTTTCAGATTTTCTGGTGTGTCAAGTGCTATTATTTTTCCTAAATCTATTATGGCAACCCGATTACAGAGATGATCCGCTTCCTCCATGTAATGAGTTGTAAGAAGGATTGTCACATCTTCTACTTCATTAAGTTTCTTGATGTATGTCCAAATATGCTCTCTGGTCTGAGGATCAAGGCCTAGTGTAGGTTCATCTAGGAATAAGACTTTGGGGAAATGCATCAAGCCACGAGCAATTTCTAACCTTCTTCTCATGCCTCCACTATAGGTTTCCACTAAATCTGACGCTCTATCTTCTAACTCAACAAGCTGGAGGACTTCATTCACTCTCTCCTTTCTTTTTTCCTTTGACATTCCATATAATCTTGCATGCATTTCCAAGTTTTCTTTTCCGGTTAGCTTAGTGTCCAAAGAAGGGTCTTGGAACACAAGTCCAATGCTTTTTCGTACCATACTCGGTTCCTTCATTACATCGAAGCCATTAACAAAAGCTCTTCCTTCATCGATTTTTAACAATGTGGATAAACAATTAATCAAAGTTGTTTTCCCAGCACCATTCGGGCCTAGTAAACCAAAGATCTCTCCCTTTTTCACTTTGATCGAAAGTGAATCTACTGCAATAAGGCCGTTGAATCTCCTCGTCAGATCAAATGTTTCAACGATCCATTCCATTTTTATCATCTTAAATAACTTGACTTTGTCACATTCTCCTTTTATGGGTTCAATGCTGCGATCTCCGGGTGGTATACTCAAGTATACTGCTTGAGTATCCACTCAATTAGATAGTCTCCTTGGGTGGGAGAATATCTTCATGCCCACTCAAGGAAATGTTGATATTTGTATTGTCTTCCAATGGATTAAAAATAATTTTTGAAACAGGCAACTTTTGAAGCTCCTGCAAAGCGAAAAATGAGAGCTGAGTTTCTTTTGATATATTGAAATCGAAAAAGTTGCTTTGGAACACTTTCATAACTCCCTTAGAATCGTCTATCCATCATCAGTCTGCCACTAAGTAGATTAAATTACCATGAAAACGCTTTTTTTCCTCCTTCTTCTATGACTTCCGAAGGATTTCTGTTTGATTTCAACTTCTAA
>JAECRX010000033.1 GCA_016292335.1 Candidatus Sifarchaeum subterraneum
CACCAGCAGCCATTGAAATTGCACCTGCAATCGCTCCAGCAACACCTGCCAAGAGAATTATCGCGTTAGCTACCGCTGCACCGGCCACCCCCGTAACTAGGCTGAATGTTGAAAGTAAACCATCGTTCATACCAAAGATTATATCTCTGATTTGTCCTTTGCCCGAATGCCATCTTTCCCCCTCTAAAGGATCTATGCTTTTTCCTCCCAACTCGGCAAGCGCTGTAGAGTGGCTTTTTTCATCCATTAACATATGTCTTATGTTTTCCTGGAGTGCGCTATCATCAACTTCTAGCATTGTTGTAGCATAACCTCTTACTGCACCATCTTCTCCCTTCTCAAGAATTTCCAAGAGAGATTTGTGGCCCAAAAGTTTTCCTAGAAAATTCAGGACTCTAGCCCTAAATCTGGGTTTGAACTTTCCGGGGTCAAAGCCAAGTTTGTTTAATTCTTTCTCCCATACTTCTGCATGTCCAGTTTCAATCTGGGAAAGTTTTTCATAAATTTCTCTCTTTTTAGGATCTTTTTCACGTGCTGCCATCAGGGCGTATAGCATCGCTGCTTCTTTTTCATCCTTCCAAAAGTTGCGGAAGGTTTCTATTTGTTTATCTTTTTTCATGAACTAAATTGAAAAATACCTCTATAAAATTCTTTTGCAGTCGAAATTGTAAGAAATATTCTATTTGTCATTATAATTTAATAAATAATTGACGAGAAAGCAATTTAGTGAAATAATGAAGTAAAGGAGCGTCTCATTATTGAAAAACACATATTGACGAACAAAAAATTCAGTATTGAGAGAACCCCTTAGAGTTCTCTCCAGATTTGAATATTGAGAAGTAATTATGTGAATCTTATACTCTCTGAAGGTCATCTCTGAAGCAGTATTGTAAGCCAGAGATCCAATTCCTCCAAGAAATGGATGAAAGAATGGGATATGAAAAATATCTTTCATAAAAACTCTTAATTGATCAAATTAAACATTTCACTCAATTAAATTAACGAGGGTTAATAAAGCATAGAAGGTATCTCGAAGAGGCGTTTTTATTCTACGTGTTTCGTCACAAAAGTATCCTTCTTTATTGAAAATTGAAAAGGTATAATCAATGATTTTTTCCTTGTTCACTTTATCCAAGCTTTCTAGAATTTTCAAACAACTAATCGCGTGGAAAGTTTCATATATTGTAGATCTTTTTTGATCAAGAAAATCGGAAAATCCTCCATCCTTCTTTTGATTTTTCCTCAAAAACCAAATTATTTCTTCTTTTTTGGAAATACTTGAATTTAATAGCTTCAAAGCTATCAAAGATTGAAAAGTCGAGTCCACGGACGATTCATCTTTAATAAAATCCGATTGAAATCCTCCATCTGGAAGATGTCTTGAAACAATACTCTCTGCAAATCCCTCTCGGTCAATCTCATTTATAGATTCAAGCAATTTAAAAATAATAAGAAAATAATAAGTATTTTCCAGCGACAAAGGAAGATGGGAATAGCTTCGAAATAGCCACCCCACTACTCTCGATTTATCCACAAATTTCAGTCCATCAAACAAATATAATATAAGAATTGAAGTAAAGGTATCCCAGATCTTTGAAGGCTCTCCTGATTTTTCACCAAAACCACCGTCTATGTTTTGACACATACTTATGTGATCAAGAATCTCTTGTGCATTTACATCTTCAATTTTACCTAATAATGCTAAAGAAACCACTATATAGTATATAGATCCTAAATCGCTCAGATTGTCATAATCTAATTTACTGAGCAACCATTTAGCTATTTTTTCATGACTCAAAGAGAATATGTCATTGATCCATTTGTCACCTTTATATTCCACCAAATGAATTTCATTCAATTTTTCGATTACTTCTTTACTTTTGGTTCTCTTCCCAAAAATCGTATGCGTAACATTTTTTTCGAATCCCCTAAAGACAGAAGTATCTCCCGTCCAGTCTGGGACGTATTTTCCGAATTCTTTAGAGAATTGCTCTGTTAATGATTCAAGGATGAGTATAATTCTATCTACATCATCAAGCTGATCAATTGTAGCTACCACAAGAAAATTTTCTTCACTCAAAAAAGTCATTTTCGTATCAAGGGTCTCAAGAACTCGAATGTCTTCTTGCCCAATTTCTTTGCCGAAAGAATGGATGGCCGATAAAAATCCTGAAATAAGGATTTCATCAACTACTACTTCTCCATAATTCCTATGAAATAAGCACCGTCCATCCTTTGAAATTACAAAAATGTTATGAATCATATCGATCAAATACTCGGGTTCTAAGAGAAATAACAGTAATTGTAACTATTAAGCGTTGTATGGTAAATATGGTGATTGTCTATATTATATTATCATAAAAAACTTTTTTGAATAATCAGAATACTTATGGCTCTAAGTTATTTTAAAAAGGCAACTAAAATCCTCTCTGCCACAGAAAACTCAATAGTTACCTATTGATGTGCTTTTTTTTCCTTTTGTTTGATGCGATAAAGGATTAAATAGACAACTATCATAGATCCAATTATAAGCCACACCCAGTAAGCAAAATCAATTTTACCGTCTATTCTTAAGTCAGCCAATGTAAGGAAGAGCGCAAGGAAGCTAAAAAGGAGTGGTGCAAACGCCCAATGTTCTTTCACTTCTTCCATGGAAATTCTTTCCTAATCTTTTCTCCTATTCTGCAGGAGTATTTTTTACCGATTAGTCTTTTGAAATTTCAATATTTGAGTATAGTGACCAGCATTTAATTAATTCATTTATATATTCTTTTGTTAAACTTTGTTTAGAGAAAGTCGAAATATATCTAAAAGAGATCTTAAATGAAGTTTGGAGAATATACGTATGGGCTCAAATGAGCTTCTAAACTCTTTACCTGATGAAATTGGAGTCTACTTGATGAAAAATGCCGATGGTGAAGTTATCTATGTAGGAAAAGCTAAATCAATTAAAAAAAGGTTGAAGTCTCATTTAAAAAAATCCATTATTCAATCACCTAAGGAAAGAGCCTTGATAGACCAAACTCAAGATATCGAATATGTTATTACGGATTCAGAACTTGAAGCTCTCATTCTTGAAAATAACTTTATTAAAGAATATCAGCCAAAATTTAATATCAGCTATAAAGATGATAAAACCTATCCTTATATCAAAATTACTTTGAACGAACCATTTCCACGGATAGCAATTACCAGAGATGTGGTGGAAGATGGTGCAAAATATTATGGTCCTTATACCGCTGTGGGAGTATTTCGGGAAAGTTTAAATCAAATTAGACGTTTATTTCCAGTTTGTAATTGTAATAAGGTAGTTAAAGTAACTAAAAAAAGTAGGCCTTGCCTAGATTATCATATTAAGCTTTGTTCAGCTCCTTGTGCAGGAAAAATTAAGGAAAACGACTATAACGATCATGTAAAGAATATTTGTCTGTTTTTGGAAGGCAAACAAGAAGAATTAATTAAAATATTGTCAAACAAGATGGAAGAAGCTTCCGAAAAATTAGAGTTCGAAAAATCAGCAAAACTTCGGGACCAAATTAAGGCAATAAAGAAGTATATTCAAAAGCAAAAAGCAGATTCTTTAATCAGAAAAGACCAAGATGTAATCGCCTTTGCACAAATAAATAGTGATGTATGCATACAAATTTTTTTCCTCCGTGAAGGAAAGATAATTGGACGAAAACATTTTCTTATGAAAGAAATTGAAGAAGATGAAAAAGAAATCTTAACAGCTTTTATTAAACAATATTATTCCGATTCTGAATATATTCCCCAAGAAATTATCCTTCAAAACGAAATAACTGAATTAAATCTTATCAAAAAATGGTTGAGCGAAAAAAAAGGGGAAAAGGTAACTATAACTGTTCCTACTGAAGACGGTAAAGAACTCAAATTAGTTGAATTAGTTGCAAAAAATGCAACCATCATGCTAAATCAGATTAAATTGAAATATGAGCAGGAATTACAGGCGAAAGAGAGCTTAAAAGACTTAAAAAATCTTTTAGGCTTGCCAGATCTACCATTTCGAATTGTGGCATTTGATATTTCTGCCATTCACGGAGCAGAAGCTGTTGGTTCTTTAATTGTATTTGAAAATGCCCAACCAAAAAAGGAGGATTATAGACGCTTTAAAATTAAAACTGTAGAGGGTGCTGATGATTTTGCAATGATGAAAGAAGTGATTGAACGCTATTATAATCGCTTGATAAAAGAAGGAGGAAATTTACCTGACTTAATTTTAGTCGATGGTGGCAAAGGACAACTGAATGTATGTTTAGAAATATTGAAGAAATTAAAGATAGACACGAATGTAATTGGTTTAGCTAAAGAATTTGAACGAATTTATGTTCCAGGCAAATCAGAACCTATAATTTTATCCGATGATTCTCAAGCGTTGTATTTAATTCAACGCATTAGAGATGAAGCCCATCGTTTTGCTATAGCATATCATCGCAAGATAAGATCGAAGAAAATTAGAAAGTCAGTATTAGATGAGATTCAAGGAATAGGCGAAAAACGGAAACAGTATTTATTACAACATTTTGGTTCTATCGATAAAATAAGAAAAGCTACAATCGAAGAATTGCAAAGAGTTCCAACGATTAGTAAAACTGTTGCTGAAAACATTTATAAGCATTTTCGAAGTTAAATTAAAATTCCAACGATAGTAAAACTGTTGCTGGATTTATTGTCACAAAATCGTTTGGGGAGGCGGATTTAGGGCTTAAAATGGTTGAAAAATTGTTGATGCCCCTCCTTCAACTACTTCATGCGGATCGTGACAGATATAGTTTTCACCAGCAGTGTTCAAGAAGCTGAAGGAAATAACAGCTCACAAAATGTTTTTTATTTTATGCAGTGTATTTGGGCAGAAAAATTCGCACCATTGAACTCAAAATCGATGTCAGCATCAAAAACAGGATCTAAAAAGGATATTCTGAATATGAAGTGTAAAAACATCAATATTGCGTCCTAACAAGTATCCAGAAAAAAGAAGGTGGGCTGTAGGAAAATTTACATAACATATAAAGACTATGAAGAAAAATAAGCAAGTAATAAATAGCTCTTAAAAAAGTTTCAACGGAAAAAATAGGATTCAAAAACTCAATAAGAATCATAGGTGATTTGTTGTCGATAGTTAGAACCCTAACTGGAATGTTTTTCTGTTTCATACTGCTAATTTCTCTCTCCTATATATTGATCTACCCTGCCATTCACCGAAAAGTGCAAATAGTCTTGGAAGTCCAAGGCGTAGTAGTTGAGGGTGAAATGGATTTAGTGGCAGCAGAGCAAATAGCAGGTCAATTTTGGCTGATTTTACTGCCAATTGCATGGCCCAATCTATTTGGACAGGGATTCATACCAACTTTTTCCATTATTGGTGCATTTTTACCCATGTCAGTTACAGTCAAAGATGTGGATGTAGCTAATTCTGTTTCTTTGGTTTGGCTGATAAGTACATTTCTGGGTGGATTTATCGCTAGAGATTGGAAAAGAGGACCAAAAATAGTTACTAATGTTGCTGCCCTAGTTTGTCTTGTATTTTCGATAATTTCATATTCTTCAGGACTTATCTCCATGGTTGATATCAATATTCTTCTCCAGGGCGATTCTGACATTTCAAATATAGTTCTCACTTACCAAGAACATCCTCTGGGATTAATGGGACTTTATCTCGGAATTCTCTCTGGTGGAGTTTACTATCTTCTTCTTTCAAGTTATCTTGCACTGGAATTTGCTTGGATTGCAATTTTTATAAGTGCATATTTGTTTGGTGGTTTATTAGGCTATTGGATTATTCTAAGCGTTGTTAGTGCAATTGGGGGAGGAATTGGCAAGTCAATATTTGGAGATTAAATTTTTCGAATTTCCCTTATCTATTTTTTATTGATAACAATAGTGAAGATTCTTTTTCGAACATTAAGCACTTACACATATCTTCAAATTTTACAGGATTCGAGCGAGAATGCTACCCCATTCAAGGGGAGATGAATCGCGTCTTTTTTATCGTATTTCGCTATGTTGTTAAACCTTTTTGTTCCTATGTGTAGTGATCTGTTCAGATTGGACTTCAGTCAGCAAGTGATCCGTCCCGTGAGCGTACATGAGGTAGAATCTCACTCCAATGGGCTCTTGTGGAAAAATGGGCTGTGTATGAGAGTTCTATCGAGACTACGCAAAACCGAGTAATTTTCCTTGAAACAACGCTCTGGGGACAGACGGGCAAATAGTGAACGAAACTGGAAACCTTGCACTTTATGGCGAGGAGGAAGTCACTTAACTAACATCCTTTTTCTTGCTGCCAACAAGCAATAAACTACTCCCAAGCCGGTTAAATGGGAAATGATCCGTTATGAAACTCTCAAGCCAACCCAATTTCTGGACTACGAATTTAACGATACCAGACTTTATTCTCATTAGCAGATACGAAGGAAAAATTAATGTAAAAACATGAATTCCAAAGGATTTATCAATAATTAAGCTATATTTTTCCATTATTTCTTCAATTTCTGAAAAAGTGAATTGCCAAATGTTAATCCTTTTGGATTTTCCATCCTGATAATGAAATATCCAGGGGACGCTTCCTCCTTTTTTAAGACCACCTTTTATGTGTTCACGAATTGTGGATTTTTTGGTTGAATAGAGTTTTCCATTAAAAAGATATGCATCAATAAATTCATGGAATAAGTCTAAGCAAATCTTATTTTCCACTTCAATCAAAAATTTTCCATCAGACTTGAGAACTCGACTAATCTCTTTGATTGTGGCTCTAAAATTTGGAATGTGGGATAAAACACTTCCAAAAGATATTATCATATCAAAGGATTCATCAATAAATGGAATATGAGTTGCATCCGCACAACATAATTCGATTTTATAAGTTCCCTTATTTTTTTCAATTGCTTCATTTAATAGGTCTAGAGATATATCAAAACCAATAGGTCTTCCTCCCTCTCTTGCTACTCTATATGTTTGTATACCTGTCCCACAGCCTACGTCTAAAATCAATTTGTTTGTAATATTTCCTCTCAGGTGTTTGATGAAAAAATTATTAACAAATGCATCCCAGTAGGAGAAAAATGGATCCCGAATTAAATCATATTCCGGAGCAAAATCCTTGTAAAAATCAATTACATGTCGATGATTTTCCATATTGTTTACTCTCAGCATTAATTTAGAATATCAGAAGCATTCTGAAAATTTATGTCTTTGGATAATGAATATGCCTTTTAGAAGGAAAATTTTAGAACATTGTTATCAAAAAGTGACAGATAGTAATTTCTCTATAGTTTGAATATTTTCTCTATTTTTCATTTTTTGGATTGAGTTCTTTGTCCTTTATTCCCAAAAAATTACCCCTTCATTAAACGCTTCTCTTTAATATTTTTTTGGTTTTTTCCAAAATATTAATATTGAAAGAACTCTGAAAAAAAAAATATATTGATCATTATCATTATAGTTGCTGTGGCGAGATAACATGGTGGAATTCTGTCCAAAATGTGAGGCATTATTAGTTCCACATAAGGGAACGCTGAAGTGCAGAAAGTGTGGCTACACCAAACCCATTCAAGAAGGAATAGATTATATCCTAAAATCACACATCACTCATGCTCCCAAGGGTAGACTTGTCATTGAAGAGGCTACTCGAAGAAGGAGATTGATCAACAGAGAAGAACTAGAAGACGAAGGTTTCGACACTTTTGATGAATATGAATAGAAGGGATTAACATTTTTAGAGATCCACGATGGGGGCATTATTTTTCTCCCCATACTTCTTTTAATTGTTCTGTGTCAGAAAAATAATCTTTACCGGACAGATTGGATATAAAAAATTCTTTTGAAAATTTTTAATTTGTGACATAATTCTTCAAGGCTCAAGTTTTTGGTTCTTGGGTAAATTATTCTAAGATGAGTCAATTCATCAACGGCGAGAAGAATTTAATTCAAAATGTTTTGAATAACGAATATAGATCATTTATTCTGTTAAAAATAAAAAATATCAGACATTGTTTATATCCAAAATTCTTTTTAATTTCTTCCTTTTCATCCCACAAGGGAAATATGGAGGAAAAAATAATGCCTAAATCTAGGAGAGAGAAGGAGGAGGAAGACTGGGAAGAGGAAGAGAGGGAAGACTGGGAAGAGGAAGAGAGGGAAGACCGGGAAGAAGAAGAAGACGAAAATGAGGAAGAGGAAGACTGAGAAGAGGAAGACTGGGAAGAGGAAGACTGGGAAGACGAGAACTGGGCCTAATATAAATTCTTCTGAGATTTATGGTCAACTATGGCTAAATAGATAGATTGTGGAATTCTGGTTTTAGATCTGCTCTTTCATATGCTTTCCTGACAATTTCAATTACATTCTTTATATCACAATCAAAAATTTGTAAATGACTAGGGCAGCCCGAGTTACAGTCGGAAGATCCAAATTTGGAAATTGCTGACTTTGGGCTAAACAGATACATATTTTGGACTATTTCGCATTCTTTCTTGTTTTCTGTTTCAGAATATATTATGTACTTTAAATTCGACATTGATGAAGAAAGAAGATAATCAATATGCCAATAAAGTTTTTTCTTCATTGATATATGACGAGATATTCGTCCATATAAGCTCGAAGAACCTTTTCCAACTGCTGATCCAGTATAAGTATAAATACCTTTATGGAAGTCGCATTTTCCTAGTTTTCCAATCTCAAGTTGTGTAATACTCTTTTCAATTAGGATAATTAAAGTATAAACTCCCGTTTTACCTTTCAGAAAATCTAGAGAGTTGGCTGATGTAGATATGTGCATATTAACCATCTAATTCAAAGTTTCACAAGACAATATTTTTTAACTTCACTTGGGTTACTACTGTCGTGGGTATGTATAGCAAGACAATTTTTTTTGATCATTATAGACAAAAAAGATTTACCCTACTCACACTTTTTTCATCACCCTTTTTTGTTCCCAATATCACTAGGCGATTCTTGAGGAAATTACTTTGGTTAAAAAAATAGCCATTGGATTCAGCGTTGGACATTGGAAAAATAGGCTAGGAATTTTTTTAGAAGAACTTCTGAATACTGTTGGCTTTGATTTTGCTACAATTGAGATTGAAACGATTGATCAACTTAAGGATGAAGAACTTAAGCATGAAATAGAAAAATGGGATCCCTTTATTAAACATTTCCACCTTTGGGGTGAAGTAGAAAGGCAATACATTAATGAGAAAAAACTGCCTTTTCCTTCAGAAGAAAAGGAAATCATAATCCATTCAAAGAATCTTGAAGGAATATCTACTTTCAAATTACCTCCTAATACAGTTGTTGAAAATTCAAGAGAGGATAATTTTTCGCGCATTCTTTCTGTCATTGAACCTGAAACTAAAATTTGTTTAGACATTTCTCACGCTATGGCTTCAGGCTATAGCCTAAATGATTTATTAAAAATTCCAGATCTTATTCCTCGCGTTTCATTAATTCATGTTAGCGATTTTTTAGGAAAAAAAACACATTTACCTCTTGGAAAAGGATCTATGAATTTGGAAGAGTTCAAAAATTTTTTAGAAGAAACAAATGTTTCTCATATAACTCTTGAAGTCCAAGGAAAAGCTAGGAAAATTTTATCATCATTTACAATACTAAAGAAAATCCTAAAAACTTAAACCAATATGTTTTAAACCGCGTATTTTGTGTTTCTGAGTCTGACCAACTTCGTAGATACTTTTAAAAGTTGGCAAAAGGAAAATTTTGAAGATACGCAATGAATAATGAAAATGTGATATACATGAAAGCAGTTATTCCGGCAGCTGGTGAAGGCTTACGGATAGGTGGTTTAACCAGATATATTCCAAAACCCTTACTTCCCATTGCGAATCATCCAATAATTGAGCATTTGGTGCATTCCTTTAAATTGGAGGGAGTAACCGAGCTAATTATCGTTTTGGGGCATTTAAGATATAAAATTAAAGAGACTCTAGGAGATGGAAGGCGTTTAGGCGTAAAAATAAATTACGTCGTTAATGAAAATTACAAAAAGGGAGGAATTCACTCTCTTCTCGCTGTAAAAGATTTAATAGGTGAAGAAGACTTTATTCTATCACCTGGAGACTTATTTATTCACCGTAAGGCGATAAGCACGCTGTGGAGTAACCATTCAAATAAAAAGAAATGTATAATGACTGTAGCAGTCGATAATTCATCCCAAAAGGAGAATGGAACTCTTGTATTTACAACTCCGGATAAAAAATCCTTTGGCCGAGTCTATGGAATTCATAAACCTGTTAAAAAAACTGGGGGTATTCCGAAAGTTTGTGTCTCCCTTTTAATTCTCAACCCCTCATTCATTGATTATGCGGAAAAAGCCATCGAATCCGGGTATACAAGAATCACGGATGCAATGAATATGCTTATAAAGGATGAAGGCGTGGTTTGTTTTTCCGATTTATCCGAAATACCCGGTTTCTTCTGGTTTGACGTTGATAACATCAATATATTACTGCAATCGAACGCATATGCCTTAAAGAATGAAATCACTTTGGAGGATTTCCATATTCCAAAAGGTGAAAAAATTACAGGACCTTTCACTTCAAGATACCTTCAAATAGATAATGATTCACAACTTTTTGGCCCAATATCACTTTTTGGAAAATGTCAAATTGGAGCGAGAAGTTTGATTTTTCCATATACTTCTATTCGTGAAAGTAATTTAGGGTCTGATGTAAGATTAAGTAATTCCATAGTATTTGAAAATTCAAAAGTTCCAGATTACACAACGCTTAAAAATGCAGTTGTTTATTCTTCTCGAACCTTTCAGTCAGATTTTTATGAAAAATAATACTTATTCAATAAGATTTATTATGAAAAATATTAAGATCAATGTGCATCGAAAATGCCATCCAAATATCGAGTAAAAAGAATCTTTAAACCGCTCATCGTTAAGACTGCCATAAAATGTGAAAAATTAGGGCTCAAACCAAATCAGATAACTCTATTGACTTTATGTTTTGCAATAATGGCATTTATCTCAATGTATATTGGTTTTATCTTATTGAATTATGCCCCCATTGTTGTTGCTTTATTCGGTGTTTTCGTTTTATTATCCGGCTTTTTCGATGGGATTGATGGTGAAGTCGCTAGAATTAGAGAAGAGGCATCATCAAAAGGTGGTTTTCTCGATTCAATCGTTGATAAATATTCTGAATCAATGATCCTTATCTCATATATTTTTTATGACCTAAGGGAAAAAAATGTGACATATTTTTGGATACCAATCAAATTTTGGATCAGCATTGCTTTGATCGGTTCAATTTTGGTAGGATATGCAAGAGCACGTGGAGAAGCTGCAGGAATAGAAGACTGCGATATAGGTTTAGCAGCAAAATCAGAAAGATTCTTAATAATTGGTACTACTGCAATATTTGTATTTATTCATCCGGCGATTCCCATCTTTGGATTAATTGCAGTAGCTTCCCTTGCAAATTTGACTGCAGTCTATAGGTGTTATTATTTATATGTGGGGCTTCAGAAAAAATCAGAAAAGAAGATATCAGCTGAAATTCGTGAGGAAATCACACCAGATACAGATATCTAAGATGCTTATTAGTTTGGTTGTTTGTCCAATTTATCTTTTGTGAAATTTCCATAAAAAGATTGGTCTATTTGTTGTTAGTGGACTTACGAAGAGTTAAATTTTTCTAAAGTTTTTCATTCAAACGGTCTATTTCAGAATTTAAAAAAAGATACGAGACGCAGGTATCTATCTGTTTCATGGATTGTTATCTTCCTTTTTGCATTTTTCACTTTTTGTTCTTTTCGAAAGTAGAGTCCTTTTGGGTAGGGTGAAAGAGTGGAGTAGATATGGTTAATGGAAGTTATTCTGGTTCTTCCCGTTCTTTTGGAGGTGGTGGAACTTCAGGAAATTCTTCTAGTTCTTCTTCTGCTTCTACTGCTTCTTCTGCACCTGCTGTGGGCCATGGTTCATATTTAGCATCGGGTGAGTATGGTTCTATTTTTTCGTATTTAAATATTTTCGGACGAGTGATAAAACTGCCTGAAAATACTGTAACGAATATAATCGCTACTCCAATAGCGCCACCTACTGCTGTGAGGACGATAGCCGTACCCGCTGTAATATTTCCCATGAAAAACAAGTATATTGTAGCAAAGAAGGGGCCAGCATCAATTGTACCATAGAAAGCGGGACTAACAAGTAACATAGCACCCGCTGTCAGTATAGCACCCTTTAAATTTCTGGTAATTAATCCAGCACTTATTCCTCCAAGAGCCCATGGGAGAATGTAACTTATAGGAGCAGCTGCAACGTCATATGGGACTAGAAAAGGAGAAATAGCTATGCTAACTGCAGTTACGACTAATAAACCAATGGCAGCAATTACTAAGTATTTTTCAAAGACCATTTTTTTTCATCTCCAAACAATCCCTAATCTGCATCAACTAATTAAAGTTTTCTTATTTCTATCTTTATTTGAGTTTGATGTTTATATTCTTATGGATAATAAAATCAAAAATTGGTCAGTTTTGAACCTATTTTCGATAGATTTACCATAGTTCATAAGAGATGTGATGCTTAGAATTTGAAATGCATAAGTCTGTAGATCCTATTGTGTCTAATGTTATAAATTTTCGAAATTTTCCAAATAACATCTTACAGGATTCGAGCGCGAATGCTCTCTCCCTTTAGGGGAGTAGATGAATCACGACATTTACCACGATATAACTAATAATTTTTTCCTCTCTCTCCCCCATTGATTTCAATTCTATTAGTGGACATGGAGCTGCCAATAAAATTTATTTTAAAGCGCGATCCTATCCATCGATAGTATATAACAGTTAGAGGGGTAGAAGAGTGCTTGTA